>CAZWGW010000153.1:0-12100 GCA_964633565.1 uncultured Planctomycetaceae bacterium | reverse complement strand
CCCTCGACCCTCAGCCCTCGACCCTCAGCCCTCGACCCTCAGCCCTCGACCCTCAGCCCTCGACCCATGCCCAAGCTCGCCGTCTTTCCGAAGGCCTACCTGGACGACCTGTGCGTCCACGGCACGATGTCGCTCCGGGAGTGGATCGAGAAAGCCGCGACGCTCGATGTCGACGGGCTGGAATTCTATACGGGGCTGCTCGATCTCAAGGACCCGAAATATTGGCCGGTGGCGCGCCAGATCGCGGCCGAGCATGGGCTGGCGATCCCCATGATGTGCGCGTCGCCGGACTTCACGCACCCGGATGCCGCGTTCCGGCAGAAGCAGATCGACCTGGAGAAGGGCTGGATCGACATGACGGCCGCGCTCGGCGGTCAGTATTGCCGGGTGCTGTCGGGACAGCGTCGGCCCGAGGTGTCGCGCGAGGCGGGCATCGGTTACGCGGCGGAGTGCATCGCGGCCTGCGCACCGCATGCGCAGGCGGCCGGCGTGACGCTGATCCTCGAAAACCATTACAAGGACAACTACTGGCAATTCCCGGAATTTGCCCAGTACACAGACGTGTTCTGCGACCTGGTCGACCGGATCAATGTGCCGAACTTCGGCGTCAACTATGACCCGAGCAACACGATCCTCGCCGGCGAGGACCCGCTGGAACTGCTGCGGCGGGTGAAGCACCGGGTCGTCACGATGCACGCCAGCGACCGCTATCTGGCCGAGGGGACGATCGAGGACCTCCGCCGCGAGGAAGACAGCGTCGGCTACGCCAAGCGGCTGCGGCATGGCGAGATCGGCAAGGGGATGAACGACTACGATGCGATCTTCACGGAACTCAAGGGGGTCGGATTTGACGGCTGGATCAGCATCGAGGACGGCGTCGACGGGTTCGAACAACTGCAGGGGAGCGTCCGGTTTCTGCGACGCAAGATGGAACAGCACTGGAGCTAACAACGTCGTTGCGACACCAAACGTGATCGACACGATAAGAAACCGAGTCAGCACAAAGACAGCACCAAACGGGAGAGCCGAAAACTCGCCGTCGCGCAAGCCGAAAGCCGCGATCCGTTTCGGATGACGGCTTGTCAAAGGAGCGGAGAGGGGGGGATTCGAACCCCCGGTCCCCTTTCGAGGACACAGCATTTCCAGTGCTGCACAATCGGCCACTCTGCCACCTCTCCGAAGGTAACGCTGCAGGCTGCCCGGTGGCGCGCGACATCCGGAATCTCTTCAGGATTCGGACTCGGTCCGTTGACCGCGTTGTTCAATGGCGGCCGCCGCACGCAGCCGCCGTGTGACCTGGCGACGGTTGGCGTCCCAATGCCGCCAGACCGGCTGCCGGAACATCTGCTGTTGCGGAATGCCTGCGGACGAAAGCGCCTGCTCACACGCCGTCAGCTGGAGTTTGACGTCCGTCAATTGCCGTTCGAGAACGGCGCGGTCAAGTGCCATGGGACGATATTCCTTCAGCCTGGTTGATGCGGACCGGTCCTGGTCCGAATTCGCCATTCTGGCAGAACCGTTCCCATTGATCAACGTTCATCGCAATGAATTCGCGCCACGCGACAGCGATCACCAACTGCGGTGCGAACGCCCGGTGACGGGCCGGGTGACGTCAGGTTGAACAGGGCACGCGCTGCCAGGAGAACCACAGGCGCGACGGCAGTCGCGGGCCGATGCGCGGCGGGAAGGACTCAATTTCCCGGCAAGGGCGAAACGGAAGCGAGCGGGTCGAGCAGTGCCGCGGGCTCCGGCAATGATTCCACAGGCTCCGCGGCCGGCATCAGTTCAAGAAAACGTGCGTCACCCTGGACCAGAGGGGAACTGATGCGCATGCGCTCAATCTCGGACTCCGAACTTCCGTGCCGGATCGCGGACTGGAAACAGGCCAGTGCGGCATCCACTGAACCCGTGGCGTCGGAGTCGAGGCCATGTTCCTTCTGCACCTGCGCCAGTCGAAGGTATGCATAGCCGGCAATCTCAAACACGGCGCGGGAATGATCGACGCGATTCAGGAGTTCGCCCAGGTTCCGCAACCGCCGATCGATGCCGTCCGGCCGTGCGAGACCCGCCGGCGCTGCCAGATCCGCCCTGATCAGGGCCAGCAATGCGGCGGCGACGACGCCCTCCGGGACCTGGGGGTCAGAGGCGATCTGCTGCAGTTCCGCGAGTCCGTCCTCGCTCTTGGTCCGCGTCCGCGACTGACAATACGCGATGTCATATCGCAATTCGGGTGTGTCGAGGCCGTAGCGACGGGCCTGCTGGAAATCGTACAACGACGTCGCGAATTGGTCCTCGAGGACCCGGGCGTTTGCGTTACGGCTCAGTTCAATCAAACACGCATAACCCCGGCAGGCATGTGCTGCGGCGTGCTGGTCATCCAGATCGAGCACGCGTTTAAAGTCCCGATATGCGCTGTCGTAGGCGTCGACGGACTGCAGTTGCAGGAGGGCCCGCCCGCGTTCGAGCCACAGCGTGATCTTGACCTCCGACGGGGCATCGGCGGGCAGGCAGTCCTCGGCGTCGTCGAACTGCTGCACAGCAGCCGCAAAATTGCCTTGAATGTACTCACGATGCCCTTCGTGGAAATAAGCGACGTACGCGGGGTCCGCCAGCGCGAAGGATGCGATCGCGACGCCCAGAGCCGCCGCCGCAAGGCCGCCGGCGAGCGCCGCCTGCAGTCGATTTCGCTGCGCGCACCGCAACAGTCGCACGACAGGGCGCTGCTCCCGCGCCAGGACGGCGGCGACGTCCTCGATCGCCGCCGGTCGATCGCGCGGGTCGAGAGACAGGCAGCGGGCCACCAGGGCGCCGACCGGCCGGGAAACATGTGGAGCCACGTCGTGCAGCGTGCGCCATCCGTCCTGCCGGCGCTTCAGCAGCCAGTCCGCGAGTCTGGTGCGGTCCAGGCCCTGGGGAATTGCACCATAGGGGCTCTGGCCGGCGAGACTCTCATACAGCGTGGCGCCGAAGGCGTAGATGTCGGCCGCGACGGTCGGCGTGGGCTCGCCCCGCTGAGCCAGTGCCAGCAATTGTTCCGGCGCCATGTACGGGACCGTGCCGCCGGTCATGTTCGTCAGGGCGCCCCGGTCGTGTGACAGATTGAAATCCAGCAGTTTCGCCCGGAGCGTGGCCGAAATGAGCACGTTGGTGGGTTTGATGTCGGCGTGCAACACGCCCTTGCGATGTGCGTGAGCGAGGCCACACGCGACGTCCAGCATGATGCGCTGGACTGCGTCGACATAGCTGCCTTTCACAATCGGTGTGGAGGCGTCAGGGCTGACGTCATGGTCGAAGCGGCGGACGGCCTGCGCAATCTGCTCCGCGGTCCCGGGGGACGAGTCTCCGTGGAAGCAACAGTCAATGACGTCCCGCAGGGTTGCGCGGCCGTGAAACGGCATCACGATCGCATTCAGCCGCCGCTCAGGATCGGTCTCGACGGCATGAACCTGGACGATGTGCTCGTGCTCGAGCTTGCCCAGCAACTGCGCCTCATGCGCGCCCGAGGGACAGAATTTCAGGACGACCTTGCGGCCGCCGAGTGCGGTTTGACTGGCGAGAAACACTCGGGAAAATGCCCCGCGTCCGATCTCTTCCTGGATTTGACATCCGAGGACTGTGTCCCCCGGTTCGGGCCAGACCGGGTTTTTGTCTCCGAAACAGCGCTCCAGCAACTGGTGCGCGCGAATGTGTTCCAGAATGGCCGATCGGAATTCCGGGAAGCGATCGGCGAACGCATGCGACTCGAATTCTTCCCCGGAGTCGGCGCGGCGGGAGAATTCCTCATAGACGAGGTCCAGGACGGCGGATCCGTAGCTATTCAGTTCCGGAAACTCGCCGAGCACGGCCTGGGCGTCAAAGGCGTCGTCCTGCTCCCGGGCGCGGATGATACTCGACGCGAACCGGCGAGCGTCGCTCGCGTCACGAATGGGACGTGCCAGTGCCTCGTGCGGGACCGACCGAATCATTCCGGTGCGTCGTGGGATTGTATTCTTTTCAGGATGCGTCGGACGGTACTGGGGTGAATGTCAAGGGCCGCGGCGATCTCGTCGTGCGTACTGCCCGCGGCACGAAGTCGGATCAGCTTCTGCTCCATGTCCGTGAACTTCGCAAGTTCATCCTGGGCGCCGACGATGGCACTGGGGGTCGGATCTCTGGCGTGCAACTGATCGAGGGAATTGAGGCCCCAGGATTCTGCAGCGCGTTCCCGCCGACGATCGTAACGCTGCGTCTTGAGCCGCCGGCGGCACTCGTAGATGACCTTGTTGGCCGCCATGGACTTGAGAAAGGCCGACAGATCTTCGATCGACTTGAATCGACCGACCAGGTCACGATGCTTGAAGAAAGAGACCCAGACGGCCTGGACAAAATCTTCGGAATCGTATTGGCGGCGCAACAGGCGATTGAGACGTGCGCGCACCACGCGCAACACGACTCCGCCATGAGATTCGAGCAGTTGCCGAATTGCGTCCTCGGAACCGGCCTCAACATCCTGTAACAGGTCGCGGAACGAGTCGGATGCTGCCAGTTGACTCACAATGTGGACTCCTGGAGTATTGCAACTCAATATCGTCCCTCGTTTGAGGAGCGGCGTCAAGTGACGCGGTTCCTGCAAGATTCCAGCTTTCACGGCACGACCGGCCTTTCTGCGGTGCGGGTCCTGGGTTACACTCCGCACGCTGTGCGCGATGGAATGCCGGGGGGCGCGGGAAGGAATCTGTAATGGCACTGATGCCGTTTCGCTTCGTCCATGCGGCCGATCTGCGTCTCGACGCGCCGCTGGTCGGACTCGGGAATCTCGATGAGGATGACCTCCGTCACGCCGACGATGCAACGCTCGTGGCATTCCAGCGCGTCATCGACGTGTGCGTCGATCATCACGCCGAATTCCTGCTCCTGACGGGCCCGGTCTGGCATGAATCGTTGACCCCCCGCGGATGGCAGGCGTTCGCGACCGGCTGCCAGTTTCTTGCGGAGTACGGGGTCCGCGTCGTCTGGGCAGGCGGCTCCCCGGCCGACAACGATCAGGTGCACCTGCTGCCGGCGGAGTTCGCCAACCTGACCAGGCTGGCGGAATCGGACCCGGAGCCGGTCGCGATTGTCAGAGAAGGGCGCGTGATCGCATCGCTTTCGACCAGCGATCCGCAACATGGGCCGCGACGACCGACGACATCGGCGGTCACTGCGCCCGCTGCCGGCGGGCCGTTTCACATCCGGATTCTTCCGCGGTCCTGCTCGACGCGTGCACTTCGCGCCGCGGCCACCGCGGCGTGCGACGAGAGCGCCGCCGGCCTGATGCCGCTGCTCGAGTCCGCGTGCCATGCCGGCATTGATTACCTGGCGCTCGGCGGCGAGTCGCAGCGACTGCTCCGCACGTGTGAAAGCCGGTTATTGCATCACCCGGGTCCGCCTCAGGGCCTTGACCCCGGTGAATCGGGCCCGCACGGATGCAGCCTGATTGAGGTCCCCACGGAGGGCGCACCGCGACTGGAATTCGTGCCGACCGCGTCCGTCCGCTGGGAGCATCTCCGCGTCGGTGTCGAACGGGACATGTCGCAACGGCAATTGGTCGATGTGATGCAGCAAATGCTGCTGGATCAGGAAACGGCGCCGGGCGAGCAGCTCCTGGCAGTTCACTGGCAACTCACCGGGTCCGGTCCGCTGTTCGAATCGCTGTCGACCCGGGACGCTGCCACGCGTCTCGCTGAGGACGTCGACCAGGGTCTCCCACCGTGCGGATCCATGAAGCGGCAGCATCGTTTCGCGATGCGGCTGCGAATCGGGACAGAGGACGATCCGACGTTTGAAGAATATCGCGGCGTGCTGGCGGAGCTGGGGGCCGTCGCCCTGGAGGGACCAGGCGGCGAGTTCGCGCGTGACGCATCGCCGCCGTGGTCACGCCACGTGATCGACAGTCTGCAACGCCAGGACCAATCTGCCGTGAGCGACACGGCCCTGCGACTCGGGCGAGAATGGCTGCAACTCCAGTGCGGGCGTGGAGGGTGACGAGACATGAGGATCCACAATATCCTCGTCGAACAGTTTGGTGCGTGGCACAACCAGGATGTGGCACTTTCCCGGTGTGGCCTGGTCGTACTCTACGGACCGAATGAGGCCGGCAAATCGACATTGATGCGTTTTGTGCGTCGACTCCTGTATGGATTCCGGCCGGAAGACGAGGCCGGGCCGGGAGCAAGGCCGCGGAGGTTCGCCTGCGCCGGCCGGCTGGAGATCTCGGGCGCAGGCGGCGCCTACGTCCTGCGGCGTGAGTCAGAGTTTGGAACGCGGGGTCGCGTGGCGCTGACGCATGAGACGCAGGGGCCGGTTTCCGCCGAAGTCCTGTGCGAACTGCTGTCCGGAGTCAGCGAACAGGCTTACGAGCAGATCTTTGCCGTGGGACTTGACGAGTTGCAGCAACTGGCAACACTGCAGGGCGAGGACGCGGGACGGCACATCTTCGACATGACGCTCGGCCGGCGGGGAGAGCAGATCGTTGCAGCGTGCCGATCGTCGGAAGAGTTTCGTCGCCAACTCTGGGATGAAACGCGTGATGCAGGCGAAATTCGGGCCGTGGTCCGGGAACTGGAGGAAATCGAGCGTCAGCTGACGGCGCTGGGGGACCCCCTGGCTGAATTCCACCGTTTGCGGAACGACGGCCAGCGCATCGAGACGGAAATCGTCGACCAGAAACGACGCCTGCACGGGCTCCAGGAACAACTCCGCGGCCACCTGTTCCTGGAGCGCGTCTGGGGCCCCTGGCATCGCCAGCGGCAACTGCAGGAGCAGCGTGCGGCGCTCAACGTGCGAGGGGAATTCCCCGCGGAGGGAGTTCCGCGACTGGAACAATTGTCCCGGGAGATTGCGGAGGGGCGTCGACTGCGGTGCGAATCGCGCCGGGAGGCGCGTGAGTCCGCCAGGCTCGCTTCGGAACTGGTCGTCGACGAGCGTCTGGATGCGCACGCATCGCGGGTGCGCTGGCTGCTGGAGCGATCCGCATCGATGGAGGCGATCAAGTCGGGACTTGGCGGCCGCAAACGACAGGCCGATGAACATCGCCGCGCGATGGTTGAGCGGCAGGCGCGACTGGGGAGCGGCTGGTCGGAGCAGCGACTGGGTGCGGTCGACGCCAGTCCAGCGGCGGCATCGAGGCTGTGTGCCCGCGCACAGACATATCGCCTGGCGCTGGTACGCCGATCTCAGTACACACGGAAGTACCAGCGGCTCGCGGCCGAAGTACAGCAGGAACAGGCCGAACACGCCGAACAGTTGCGCGCATTCGGCGGTCGCGATTTCGACGAAATGTATGAGGAACTCAGCAACCGGGATGCCGCACTCCGGGAAGCCGTGCGGCTGCAGGCGCGTGTCGCTGCCGGCGAAGCCGCGGCGGCGACCTGGCGTCGCCACGGGGAAACTGCGGGAAGTCCGCGAAAGCTGCCACCGTACTATTACGCGGTGTTGGGGCTGTTCGGCGCGGGCGGGGCGGCGCTGATGCTGCTGGGGCTGCTCAAGCTGGTACACGCGATCCCCGGCGGACCCGCGCCGTGGCAGGTCGGGGCGGTCTTCCTGCTGCTGGGGACATGCTGCGCCGCGGTGACATGGACCATGAAACGACAGTTCGATCCGCCCGACGCCAGCCCGCAGGGACTCGATCGTTCACGGCTGGCGGTCGACGCCGGCCTGTCCGCCTCGCGAAGGGAACTCGAAGTGCTTCTGGCCCGGATCACGGCGGACACGGATGCGGGACCTGATGGACCGGCGCGAGACGAGTCGGCCATCGCCCCCCTCCGCATCGAAGAACTGCAGGTGCGGCTGCGTCAGCGGCTGGCAGACCTGGGTGAACTCGAGCGCTGCGACCAGGCACTTCGCGAACGGCGGCAACGGCTCAGCCGGATGCGCTCCAGACTCCGGGAGTTCCAGCGCGCCGGGAGTGGTGCACGTTGCTCAGGGACGTCGGGTTGGATGAGTCCGTGCGGATCGCACCGACGATCGAAACCTGGCAGACAGTCGCGGAAACTCGCGAGTTGCAGCGGCGCTGGGTGCTCGACCGTGACGCAATCGCGCGCGACGAATGCCAGGTCCGGGAATTTGAAGACGCAGTCGCGCGCCTGGCGCGGGACATTGATCAGGACGACGCATCGGTTCAGACCCCGACGGAACGGCTGGCCGGTTGGCAACGCCGGCTCGACGCCAGTGCGGCAGCCCGCGCGCGGCGGCGCGTCCTGGCGGGCACGGTCCGGTCCAGGCGACGCGAGGCCGCGCGGCACACGCGTCGCGTCCGACAATTGAAGTCCGCACGGCTCAAGCTGCTCGCGAGCGCAGGCGCTGCCACTCCCCGTGAGTTCCGCGCATTGCACCGTCGGTGGCTCCAGCGGCGTGAACTGGATCAGCAGTTGGAACTCGTCGGCGCGGAACTGTCGGCAGCCGCGCGGACCGAGCCGGAACTGGCGATTGTCGAAGAAGACCTGGCGGGATTTGACGCCGCTCAGAACCAGCACGCGATCGACACGATCCGTGCGGAGCTGGCGGACCTGGAGCACGACCTGCAGACCTCGCACGAGCAGTTGGGGCGGTTGCGGCATCAGCTTCAGCTGCAGGAGTCCGATCGGACCCAGGTGCGCCTGCGCGGAGCGCATGCACAACTGGTTGCGGACCTGGATCACGTTGTCCACCGGTACTGCGCCGGCGAACTGGCCGCACGGGGGTTGGAGGCGCTGCGCGACCGGCTGGAGCGGGAATGTCAGCCGGAGACGCTGCGCCGCGCGGGACGCTACCTCGCGCGACTGACGGCGGGGACGTATCCACGGGTGTGGACGCCCGCCGGAGAGCGGCGACTGATCATCGACGACGACCGGCATCAATCGCTGCGCGTGGAACAGCTCAGCAGCGGGACCCGGGAGCAACTGTTCCTGGCAATCCGGCTGGCGCTGCTCGAACAGTACCGGGAGCGAGGCGTCGATCTGCCGGTCATGTTCGACGATATTATTGCGAATTTCGACCAGGTCCGGACCGAGGCGGCCGTGGAAACACTGGTCGATTTTGCCGCCGGCGGCGCGCAGGTGCTGCTGTTCACCTGCCACCTGCATCTGGCGCGGCTGTTTGAAGAGGCCGGCATCACCCCGGTGCGATTGCCGGAACCCGAGCCCATCCTGGAACGCCGACGCGTGGGATGAGCGACGCGGTGCGCCGGGACTCCGCGATTCGCGGCATTCTCGCCGGAGGCCGGTTCATTCCGCTGACGGATCGGGTAGAATCGAGTAATGAGTGCGGAATCGAAGACTCGTGTTGCGCCCGGGGCGCGCCGCGGGGTGATGGCCGTCCTCACGACCGCCGTCATCGCCGCCGTCTGGCTGGCGCAGAGGGCGCACCGTCGGCCCGATCCGGTGGATGCCTATCAGGCGGCACTCGATGCCTGCCTGGCCGGGGACATGGTGACGATGGAGGCGCGGCTGGCGGACCTGCGCCAGCAGCCGGGGGCATTCCCGCGCGTGCAACTGCTGGAGGGGATGCGGGACCTGCGAACCGGCCGCTTCGCCGACGCCGCGCACAAACTCGAGGCCGCGTCGGCTGATCCCGAATTGCGCGCCGCCGCATCAGGACTCCTCGGGGAGACTCTTTATCGGCAAGGCCGGTTGCTGGAGGCCGAACGAGCGCTGCGTGCGGCGCTGACCGCCGATCCACTGCAGACCAATGTGCGGCGCTGGCTTGCGGCGGCGTATTATGATCTGGGGGCGAACGACCTGGCGCTGGAACAACTCGGCCTGATCGCGGAGCAGGATGCCAAAGATCCCCGCCCGTTCCGGTTGCGAGGGTTGATCTACAAGGACTTCGAGCAGTTTCAGGAGGCGATTGACCAGTACCGTGAGGCACTCGAGCGGAAACCGGAGGAGTCCGTCCGACAGGAGGTCGTGCGGGAGTTGGCGGCGTGCCAGATCAAGCTCCGCCGCTACGACGAAGCCCTGCAGTCGCTCGCGGACGCCCCTCAGACGGCCGATACGCTCGCGCTGAGGGCGCAATGCGAGTACGCGCTCGACCGCCGCGAACAGGCACGCGCCGCGGTCGCCGCGGCACTCCAGCTTGTTCCGCGGCATTTTCAGGGTCTGGTATTGAACGGCCAGATGGCGCTCGACGCCGGGGACCTGTCCGGCGCCGTCGATCACTTCGAAGCCGCGATCGACGTCCTCCCCGCCGAGTATGAAGTTCGATACCAGTTGGCGGGCGTCTATCGGCGCCTCGGGCGGACGGCCGACGCCGACGCCCAGCTTGCCGAGATGGAACGGCTGCAGGCACTCCGGAAGGAATTCACCGACCTGCATTATCAGGCGTTTCGCGATACGCAGGATGCCGGATTGCGGTATCGCCTGGGAGTGCTCGCGCGGGAACTGCACAAGCCGGAGCTGGCGGCCACCTGGTTTGAAGCGGCGCTGGCGCTGGACCCGATGCACGCCCAGGCCGCTGCAGCATTGTCCGAACTCAGACCATCCAGCGCGCCGGGCCCGGGCTGATCGACAATCGCTTCGGCGTTCCCGCCCCCCTCGCGGCAGCGGCTTCCGTCAGCCCGAAACGGCGCCTCTACTTCAGATCGATGGGCAGGTTATTCACCTCCCCCGCCTTGATTTCGAAGTTGAGTCCGCTGGTGTCGGCGTTAGAGTAGATCGCGGGTATCCCCGTCTCCTCCGCTTTGGGCGGAGTCCTGTTTGCGCCCCCCTGAGCTTCGTACATGCGGCGCATCGCGTCGGTGGCCGAGGCGGGATTTGTCGGATCAACTCCGGCGGCCGGGTTGGGGCCCGTCGACGCAGTCGCCGCCCGGACGGCCACCTTGATCGGGCCGACCGCAACCCCCTTGTTCGGACCAGTCGACAATGAGAAATTCCCTTCCATGTCGGTCACTGCGGTGGCGAGTGGCCCTTGCTTGGGAATGGCCTGCACAGTGGCGCCGACGAGCGGACTTCCCTGAAAGGTCACCTTGCCGCTGGCCTCGGCCAGTTCCACTTTACCCCCCAGTGGCGAGTCCCCTCCGCAGCCCGAAGCGAGACTCAGCACGAGGGAGGTCGCGGCCCAAAGCCCCAGAGAACTGCGAGTGCACAAGCTGCGCATGTCGAATCTGATCCTGCGAAGGGAGTTGCGGACGTGTAGAGGCGGGGCACCCGATGACTCAAGGCACCTCGACCGAGCCGGCCGTTTTTTTCGGGCCGGCCCGGTGGCAAAACCATCAGCCAGAAACTGACCACCTAGAACTGCACCGGTTGACGATCATTACGTCCACCGAGTTTCTGGTAGGTCTTGTAGTCGATGTTCTCGCTGAAGAACTGAACGCTGCCATCGCCCAGGAGGAATTGGGCGCCGCCGGCGTGCAGGGAGCGGAAACCCCATGCCAGGTTCCAGTTGCTCCACGGAGTACAAGCTGGATACTTCGGATTGGGATTACCCTGACACGTCGTCATTTCGTTGATTGGCACCGACGTGGAGGAATGGGCGTTCCCCATGCCGTTAAAGTGCCACGCGCCTCCGTTATGGTCGCCGCTGCAAATCGGCAGGATTTCGCCGACCAGGATGACGTTGGTGGTGCCGTCGATGATGTCGCGGATTCCGATGCACATTCCAAGACGGTTGAACGTGCCGGAGATGCCCTGCGGATTGCCCGTATTGCCGTGGTCCGCCCAACCGGTGGCTTCAAAGTAATTGCCGCTGAAGCCGTTTGCCACATTGCTGGGCTGCAGGAACAGATTGCAGGCGCCGTTCGCCGACGGGGTCCGTTGCGAGCCGAGGCTGCCCGAGTAGTTGGTTTGCGCCCACCCGCTGTACTGATCGTCCCACCCGGTGCCGTCCGACGGGCAACGCAGGTACGGCGCCGTCTGAAGTCGGAAGAAGTCATTGGGGGAACCGTCGCATTTGACACACGCATTGTACGAGCCGGGCGGGGGCACGCTCCCGGTCCAGCTGAATTGAGCACGTTCATACAGGGGCGCCCGATCCATGTAGGGGAGCACGCGGACCTGCCAACTGTAACCGTTGGTCGTATCGTCCCAACGGTCGTATTGGCCGCCCGGAGGAATGCGATTGAATGTGTCGTGGTAATTGTGGATCGCCAGGCCGTACTGCTTGA
>CAZWGW010000152.1:0-12121 GCA_964633565.1 uncultured Planctomycetaceae bacterium | reverse complement strand
GAAGGCGGCAGTTCTCGAGCTACAGCAGGACGAACCAGCTTGCCAGGATCAGCAGCATTGAAGCGCCGGCCAGTTCCCAGTCCCGGATCAGCGACCCTCCCAGCATCCCGGACAGCGACAGCGACTGCGTGACGCGTGTCAGCACCAGCAACCCGAACACCAGTACGGGCTCCGCCAGGCAGGCGTATGTCGCTTCCCGCGCCGACCCCATCCCTTCGAATGCGGAGCCGGTGTCCAGCGCCGCCAGGACTGTGCAGAACCGCGCCAGCCCCAGCAGATAGGC
This sequence comes from uncultured Planctomycetaceae bacterium, assembly GCA_964633565.1. Lineage (GTDB taxonomy): Bacteria > Planctomycetota > Planctomycetia > Planctomycetales > Planctomycetaceae > CAZWGW01. The sequence goes on along the minus strand of CAZWGW010000152.1, from coordinate 11,838 downwards.
GAACAGGATCACGTCGCCGGCGAACGACAACGGCGCGACCGGGCCGCTCAAAGGCACAAACAGCGCCGCCGCCAGCGTGGCCGCCAGTCCGACCACGGGACCCGCGCGGAAGACCCACGTCGTCGTTGTGCTGAAGACCGACCCCTTCTGGAACAATTTGAACAGGTCGTAGTATACCTGCAGCACCGGCGGCCCCACGCGGCCGCCGAACGCGGCCTTCGTCTTGTTCACCACGCCGAGCAGCAGCGGCGGATGGACCAGGAACAGCAGCACGTCGATCATTCGGTGGACCGTGATCATGCGATGCTCCACAGCAGCAGGACCACCAGGATCACGAAGATGTACAACAGGTAGACCTGCAGGCTTCCCCCCTGCAGCACGCGAAACCGCGCGAACAGCCGCGCCGTGGAGCGAAACAGCGGGAGCACGGCCCCGTCCAGCACGGCATCCGGCACGTGGCTCTCGAATTCGGCCGCCTGCGGGAACAGCCCCTCCGGCCGGTGGATGTGCGTCTTCGGCCGCAGCGCCCAGCCGAACAGTCCGACCAGCATCTCCGCAAAGGACGACGAGGTGTACTGCATCCGCGGCGTGGGCGCCGCGTAACCGCAATCCCAGGTGACGGTCGATCCGACCTCGCCCCGTTGCAGGCGGAACCAGTAGAAGGTCCACGCCGCCGCGACCAGCGATGCCAGCACAGCCGTCATCACGCTGATCCAGCCGAGCGGCGCCAGTTCGGTCAGCGTGTTTCCAGAGGTCGGCGCGGCGCGGGCCCACTCCGCCACGCCCGACTGCAACACCGGGGCGACGAGCAGCGGCGCAACGCCGATCGCCACGCAGCACACGGCCAGCAGCACCATCGGTGCGATGACCGGCAGCTCCGACTCATGCGCATGGCGCGCATGTTCCGAACGGGCCGCGCCCAGGAACACCGCGCCGAAGACCTTGGCGAAACAGGCGGCAGCGAGCACTCCCATCAGCGCGAGCGCGGGCGCTCCGAACGCCACGCCCGACCAGGCCAGTGTCTCGCCGAACAGGGTGCGAAACAGACCGAGGTAGATCAGGAATTCACTCACAAAGCCGTTGAGCGGCGGCAGGCCGCAGATTGCCACGGCGCCGATCAGGAAACAGGCGGCGGTCCGCGGCATCAGGCGGAGCAGCCCTCCCAGTTGGTCGATTTCCCGCGTGTGCACGGAATGAATCACCGACCCGGCGCTGAGGAACAGCAGCGACTTGAACAGCGCATGGTTCCAGGTGTGCAACAGCGCCCCGGCCAGACCGAGCACAAACAGATCGTCGCGTCCGATCGACCGGCCCAGCATCGCCAGTCCCAGCCCCAGCACGATAATGCCGATGTTTTCAATGCTGTGATAGGCCAGCAGCCGCTTCAGGTCGTGCTGTCCGACGGCAAACGCCACCCCGAGCACGCCGGAGACCACTCCCGATGCCATCAGCAGTGCGCCCCACCACTCCGATGGCGCCGGGAGCAGCGACAAAACGCGGACCAGGCCGTAGATGCCCATCTTGATCATCACGCCCGACAACAGCGCCGAAATATGGCTGGGGGCCATCGCGTGGGCGCTCGGCAGCCAGATGTGCAGGGGCATGAGGCCGGCCTTGGTGCCGAACCCGACGAGCGCCACGAGAAAGACGGCCGACTTCAGCACGAGTCCGGCGTGTGTGAGCGGCGCAAACGCGAACGTCCCCTCGGCCGCCCAGAACAACGCGAACAGTCCGAACAGGCACAGTGTGGCAAAGTGACTCGCCGCCAGGTAAAGCCAGGCGGCGGCACGGACCTCCGCGTCGTCGTCTTCCGTGGCCACCGTCACGAACGCCGAGATGGCCATCGTTTCCCACGCGAACAGGAACAGGACCCCGTCCTGTGCCACGACCAGCAGTTGCATGCTCGCGGACAGCAGACCCAGGAACAGCGTCAGCCTGCGGCCGTTGTCCGGATGATCCGGCTGCTTCCAGTAACTCAACCCATACACGGCCGCCGACATGGCGACGACGCAGATCGGCAGCAGAAAGATCGCGGAGAGCGCATCAACGGCGAGCGACAGATTGACGCCGTCGATCGGAGCGGCCACGACCAGCGTGTGCGCGGCGGCGCCCGCCAGACTGCGGGCCGCTCCCACGATCACACAACCACAGCCTGCCACGACCAGCACGGCCGCCAACCGCTGACCGGCCGTTGATCGCCGCGACAGCCACAACCCGGGAACCCCGCTGACAGCCGTGAGGCAGATGCCGAGCAACACGAGCTGTTCAACGCCCATGGACCGTCCTCGTTGGCGTGCGGCGCGCGTTCGCCCGAATCGATCACCGCGCATGCGTACGGGTGTGGGTGCTCTTTTAACCGACCGGTCGGCCACTCACAATCGACGCCGACTCGGTGAATACGCCAGATTAAAGTTTCTTCAGAAACGCAATTCATGCTCCGCAGCACGTGTCCCACCCATTCGACCCGTTGGCGGAAATTCGTTATGGTTCAAGCAGTGTGCTTCGAGCGTCGGTGCTTCGAGCGTCGGTGTTCAGGGGTTGGCGATGCAACTCACTGTGGAAGACGTGGCCCGGTTGTTCGGTGTGTCCGAGGGCCAGATCCACCATTGGATTGAAGACGCCGGTCTCCCGGTCGCCATCGTCAACTCACGCTATCGTTTCAACCGCACGGAGTTGCTCGAGTGGGCGACGGTGCGGCAGTTGGACGTCTCGCCCGATATCTTTCAGGACCGGAACGGCGACTCGGTCGAAAAGCACGCGTTGAGCGACGCCCTGCGCCGGGGCGGCGTGGTGCACGTGTCGGGCGACGCACACGGCGACTTCGTTGCGGTCCTGCGGGTGGCGCTGCACGGTCTGCCGCTCGCGGACGGATTTCACCGCGAGGACCTCGTGCAGTTGCTCATGGCACGCCAGTCGGTGGGCAGCACGGCGGTGGGTGAAGGCATCGCCATCCCGCATGCGCGGTTTCCCGTCGTGCTGAAAACGCCAGGCGCGCTCGTGCGGCTCTGCTTCCTGAACGAGCCGATCCATTGCCACACGCCCGACAGCCAGCCCGTCGATACGATGTTCATCATGGTCTGTCCCACGGTGCACGCCCACCTGCAACTCCTGGCCAAACTGGCCGGCGTGCTCCGCGATGCCGACTTCCGCCGGTTCCTGAGACGCAAGCCCGGAGAGGCGGATATTGTGCGTGAGTTGGGCCGGATCGAAGAACTCCTGACGGAACCTGTCGCAAGTTGAGCCACGGACACAGTCCGAACCAGGCGCTGACATGGACCACGCGGACGACCTCACCGCCTTGACCAACGCGGAAGCGTGCCCGCTGAAGGACGTCCCCGTCATCGCGTTCGCCGAGTTCAGTCCCCTCATTGACGGGCTCCTCGTGCGGGGCGGCCAACTCTCCGCCCTCTTCGGCCGGGCCGAGGCCGGTCGTGCGGTCCGGCTGTATGCCGTCGTTACATTTCCGGCGCGGGGCATGCTGCACATCGTCGCCACAGACGCACCGGAGCGTTATCCCGCGCTGACTTCAAGGTGTCCGCAAGCGCACTGGTTCGAACGCGAGATCGCCGAACAGTGGGGCCTCGTCCCCGAGGGTCACCCCTGGCTCAAGCCGATCCGGTTCCATGGCTCGTATCGCCCCGGGCACGACGCATGGGGCCGCGCACCGGATGACGACATCCTCCCCTGCGTTCAACCGGCAGGGACGCACTACTTTCGCGTCAACGGCGAGGAGATCCATGAGGTTGCCGTCGGGCCGATCCACGCCGGCGTCATCGAGCCGGGGCATTTCCGGTTCCAGTGCCACGGCGAACATGTGTTCCATCTGGAGATCGAACTGGGCTATCAGCACCGCGGCGTCGAACGCGCCCTGATCGGCGGACCAGACAAGCGGACGCTGCATTACATGGAGACGCTGGCCGGCGACACGTCGATCGGCCACGCCACCGCCTGTTGCCAGGCGCTGGAAGCGCTCAGCGGGCGCGATCCGCCGATCCGCGCGCAGGCCCTTCGCGGGATCGCCCTCGAACTGGAACGCCTCGCCAACCACACGGGCGACCTCGGGGCGCTCGCCAACGACGTCGGGTTCCTCCCCACGGCCGCTTACTGCGGCCGGCTCCGCGGCGACTTCCTCAATGCCACGGCGGCCCTCTGTGGCAACCGGTTCGGCCGCGGCATGGTCCGCCCCGGCGGCGTCGGATTTGACGTCGACACCGACCGGGCGCAGAAATTGATTTCCCGGCTCGAACCGGCGCTCAGGGATGTCGCCGGCGCGGCCGAGCTGTTGTGGAAGACCCCCTCGGTGCTGGCCCGCTTCGAGGAGACCGGCGCGGTCTCCTGGGAAACCGCCGCACAACTGGGACTGGTCGGCCCGGCGGCGCGGGCCTGCGGCATCGACCGCGACGTCCGCCGCGACTTCGCCTCGGGAATCTACCGGTTTGCTCAGCTCCCCGTCGCAACCTGGCACGATGGCGATGTGTTCGCCCGATCCTACGTGCGCTGGCTCGAGATCTCGCGGTCCGGTGCGTTCGTGCTGAACCAACTGCAGTCGTTGCCGGCCGGACCGATTCGCCAGGAACTCCCGCCGCTGCAGCCCGACGCGATCGTCGTCTCGCTCGTGGAAGGCTGGCGCGGGGAGATCTGCCACGTCGCCCTGACCGATGCGGCGGGCAGGTTCGCGCACTACAAGGTCGTCGATCCGTCGTTCCACAACTGGGTCGGATTGATGATGGCGCTCCGCGACCAGCAGATTTCCGATTTCCCGTTGTGCAACAAGAGTTTCAACCTGTCGTATTGTGGACATGATCTGTAACCGGGCGCCGGCCATCTGGACGGCACGGGGAGTGCCATGCTCAAGATCCTGAGTGAACGCCTGCGGCAGGGACATCGCACGATGGCGTTTCCCGCGGGCGATCCCCCCGCGATGCCGGACCGCTTCCGCGGACTGCCGGTCGTCGACGCGACGAAATGCCCCGACGGCTGCCGCGCCTGCGCCGACGCCTGTCCGACGAACGCCATTCAGGTCGAGAATGGTCAACTGCGGATGGACCTGGGTCGCTGCCTGTTCTGCACCGACTGCATCGAGGCCTGCCCGGAAGGGGCCATCTCGTATTCTACGGACTTCCGCCTTGCGGCGCGCACGCGGGACGGGCTGGTGCTCGACGGCAAGGCGTTCAAGCTGGCGTCCGCGCTGGAACAGAAATCCCTGCGGATGTTCGGCCGGTCGCTGCAGATCCGGCAGGTCAGCGCCGGCGGCTGCAACGGCTGCGAGGCCGACGTCAACGTCCTCAGTACGGTCGTGTTCGATCTCAGCCGGTTCGGCATCCACGTTGTCGCCTCCCCCCGGCACGCCGACGGCCTGCTCATCACCGGGCCGGTCACACAGAACATGCGGCTCGCGCTGCGCAAGTGCTACGACGCCGTTCCGGCGCCCAAGTTCGTGATCGCCGTCGGCGCGTGCGCAATCTCCGGGGGCCCCTTCATCAACCATGCCGAACAGAGCAACGGCGTCGACGAACTGCTGCCGGTCGACCTGTATATCCCCGGCTGCCCGCCGCACCCGATGACGATCCTCGACGGCCTGCTGAGGCTTCTCGGCCGGCTGGAGGAATCGCCGACCGCCGGCGATCATTCCGTCACGGCGTGATTTGCCGCCCGCACGGCTTCCACTTCCTCCGTCCACCATGTCGGCAGCCGGTCCCACGGATTGCGGCCGGAGTCGTCCGTCACGTACAGGTAGCCGACGTTGCGTGCGGCCGCCGTCCGGAGGCAGGCCCGCATCGCGTCGGCGGATTGCACGTTGTACGGGAGCACCGCGACGTGTTCGGCGGCGTACTTCGCGCTCCACTCCGGCAAGCGGTCGGCAGTAAAGGGTGTCCTGTTCTCAAACAGGCAGACGACGTCGGCCGCCGGATGCGACAGGTACGCTTCGTCGCACACGGTCCCGGGGTTCGTCACCACGAGGGAGAGCTTCTTTTCCTCCCGCACGTATTTGTACAGCGCGGCGTAATACGGAACGTGCTCGGCCGCGCTCGTCTGTTCGTCGAAGAAGATTCCCTGAATGCCGGGATACAACTTGAGCCAGCCGTCGACGTCCGCCTGGACGTCGGCAATCGTCCGTTTGGCGTACGACGTGGAGACATAGCCGATCAATCTGATCTTCGTCTGTTTCGCGCGGTCGAAGATCGCGACGTAGTTGGGATCGACCCGGCGTCCGGGACCACTGGCGGGATTAACGATGGCGACGATGGGGACCTTGTCTGCGGCCGCCAGCAGATTGTCCCAGTGCGTGAGTCCCTTGCTCGCGGGGTAGAAGTACGCCGGGACGAGCAGGCGCAACGTTGGCATTTGAGCCGCCTGTTCTGCTGTGGGGGCGGGTGCAGCCTCGTCCGCGCTCATTCCGAGCGAGCAGTCGAATGCAACAACGAGCAGCAGGCAGGTTTCGATCAGGTGTCTCATCCAGTGGGTCTCCTGCTGGCAGCATACGTGACCACGCTTCCAATTGCTGCCGCAGAAATGCTCAACAACAGAATCCCGGCATTGGTCGCAAGTCCCGCATACCCGTCGCTCAGCCGGAACCTTTCAATCAACTCGCGCTCCGCGGCACTCACAGGAAAAACAGCGTCCGGTCCCCACGCGGCCATCATGCCGGCCGCGAACACAAGCACGCCGTACGCCAGTCCGACCGCAGCAGCGCGGGCCAGGCGGCCGGCACGTGAGTCTCTGACTTCCGCCGAATCCGCCGGGGAGCGATCCGGCCCTGGAAGACCCTTGCCACGGCCCCAGCGACGGCACAAGTCCATTCCTCCCAGTCCCACGATCGCGAACAGCCCCCACGCGCCGTACTTCACGCCGTCATAACCGGCGGGCACCGGCGGCCGCAATGTCAGCGCAATTGCGTCCGCGGGGACATCAGTGAATGTCCCACGCATTACGCCGCCATCACGCTGCAATCCGGGCGACGAATCGACGCTCCAGTCCTCCGGAACATCGACCGTCACGTCCAGACTGCCAAAACCGGCCCATGCGCGGGCCGGCGCGAGGATGTAGGCGAACTGCCGGTACATCGCCGGCCGCGCATAGGTGTGCTTTGCCGCCGCCCGATAGCGGACCGCGAGCACGGACTCCCCGGCCGGCGCTACGATCGAGAACGACAGTGGAGTGACTGTCGCCCAGCCGTCGGCATACGTGATCACGCCGTTCCCGGAGAGCGCCGGCGTCGTGCGGGGCGGCATCCACTCTTTCGGCAGCGGCGCCTTCTGCAGGACGCCCTCAATCGGCTGATCGTCGAGCGTCACCTGATAGTCGGACGTTTCCCGCGATCCAAACGCGAACAGCAGGTCGAGCGGCTGTGCGGGTCCGTCGTTCTGCAGGTGGTAGACCGCTTCCACCCGGGCCGCGTCGCCGGTCACGAGCGGGCGCAGGTCGATCAGCAACGTTTCGCGGGCGATGCGCACGTCTGTGATGCCGACCGGTTCCGCGACGACGCGCGCTGATGTGGAACTCGGCCCCGCATTGGCCCAGAGCGGCGCTGCGCCACCGCACATCGCCGCCATGATGACCGTCAGGTGAATCAGATCGGCGCGGAGTCTCATGCACGGCCTCAAAAGCCAAACACGATGTGACCGACGAACAGCCAGAGAACCAGTGTGCCGATCGCTCCTACGGCGATTCCACAGACACTTCGCGCCACGATGCCGGCGAGGGCCTGCGCTTCGATGTCGCGACGTCGGATGAGCAGGAAACTCACCAGGCCGACAACAGCCGCCAGCCCTTCGCCGGCCCACATCAGACAGAGGACCGCGCGTGGCACAACGCCGGTCAGAACACCCTGACTGTCTTTGCCGTACACCAGCACCTGATCGAACAAGAGAAAGGCGAAAAACAGGCACGCCCCACCGAGCGCCAGCCCCAGGGAGCTCCACGATGCCTTGACCGCGAGGGAACCCGACGGTTGGGAGGACGCATTGGCGGGAGGCTCGTTGCTCATGGATGCGCTCTCGTGTCCGTCACGCGCTGGTTGTGGATTTCTTTGCAGTGAGTGCCTTCTCTCTTTGATGAGCGAAGAACGCCCGGACGCCGGGCAACAGCATCAAGGCGAATCCCGCCGCCAGATACCACGCGCCGAGCGCGATCACGACCGCCGACGGACAGTTCGAGAGATGTCCCCACGGCCCGCCGGGCGCCAAACTGTTGCCCTGCACGCCGTGGATGATCAGCCCCGCACCGAACAGAGAGAGGTATCCGAACCAGCCAACGATCCACAACGGCGTCAACACCGATGCCGTCCAGTGAATCGACTGCCAGTCGCCACTGAGTGCGATCACGATCGCGGCGGCGCAGTCCACCACGATCGGCGCGATCAACACCACAAACGTGTTTCTACCTCGCCGCGCGGTTGGTGGCATGGGTCGGCCTCTTCCGAGTCCTGTCGTCAAGTCGTTTCGGTTGAAACGGCACAATACCGTCACCGGGACGGATGGCCGCCGCCTCAATGATTGCTCGCCGTCGCCGCTGCTGTCCCCGCGCCCCCCTCCAGTCTGGCCAAGCGCTCCTTGAGTTCCGTGATTTCGCGCAGGTTGCCGGCCCAGCCCCCCATCGCCATGCCGAAGGTGACCGTCATCATTCCCGCCAGAAGTGTCCCCCATTGGAGCCCAACGAAGTTCGAGAATACGCTGACCCACCCGATCGCCTGGCAGGCGAGCCCCATCCAGCTCAGTATCGTCAGGTTCCGCTTTCCGCTGGCATTCTTATCGTTCATGTGCGGTCCTTTCTGTTGCACGGGAGTTTGTTCGGTATGTCCCACCAGCAGTAATGGAGCAGAGAAACTGACCATGGCCGCTCATTCCTGAGAACGACGCTGATCCACATTACAGGTCCGTGAACATGAACTCGATTTTGCCGTCCTCGTTCACGCGGACTTCGGCCGTGCGGTCCACGTGTCTCAGCAGGATCGTTCCTGAACCATCCGCATTCTGATGCAGGTCGTCCGAGCCCCACAAATAGGAACGGGTGGGCAGAAATGCTTTCCCGTCAGGTCCTTCGAATCGAGGCGTCAGATACGCGGGACGCGTGGCGTCCGGTTCCGGCGGCGGCTGATCGCTGCGAGTGAACTGGAAGTGTTCACCGGGGGCGAACGTGCCGACGAACGTTTCGCCGGGAGGCAGTGTCCATTCTTCTTCCTGCCACGACCATCTGGCCAGCTTGCGAATCTCAACCGACTGCGAGCCAATGTTGGTGATTCGCAGCCCCTGCTGCGGCGGGTTCTTGGGGGTGAGGCTTCTAAACAACAGCGCCCCGACGATCATCCAGAACACGATATGCACGATCGGGCCCATGCGTTCTTTCCAGCTCTTGGGGCATGCGACGGCGGGTGTTTCGGCGGATGCCATTGGACGGTCTCCTGTGTGAGATGAGTCAGACTTCTCTGCGATTCTTCGGCTCGGATGTGGGCCTAGCGTCGGTTGCAGCACGGCCCGGGAATTTGTGGTTCGCGAATGACTCGAAGAACTCCTCGACATCCTCGGCATTGAGCCGTTCTTGTCGGATGCTGAGGACTTCAACACTGTAAACCCTCCGTCCGACGAGGACGTTGACGCGGCGGACGAACAGGTTTTCGTCCTTTGCGGTCACCTCAAACCCAAGGTCCTTGTTCGGCCCGTGCTCGATCTGCCTGCGACTCAGCTCGACGACGTTGCCGCCCCCGAGGTGGCGCGGCAGCCATTCTGTCGGGTCGCCGCCTTGAAGGTCTTTCTCAGTGAACTCATACACCGCTGCCCCGAAGCTGGTGAGTGGAAAGTTCTGGGTGAAACTGGCACGGTAAATCGTCGTCTCGCGATCCGTTCCCGGATCGATGCGCCTGCGGCTCTCTTCGGGAGTGCCGGGCCAGGCGAGGGTCAACCGGGGATCGAAATCGGGCGCGGGTTGTTCGGTGTATGAAGTGACGTCGCCGGCCGCTTCTCTTCACGGAATGCCGCCTGGAATCATCGCGAGGATGGTCATTCCCAGGGCGAAGAGCAGTGCCAGACTCGCCCCCGCGAGCAAGAGACGCCTCGACAACGGCCAGCGACCCTCGGCGATTGGCCGCTGGATCGTCTGTTGCCAGCCGCCGTGGCGAACGATGAGCACGAACGCGACCAGCATCAGGCCAACGCCGGCTGCGCCAATCACGGCCAGTATCAACGTCACGATGAGCGGCCAGTTCATGGGACCAATTCTGCTCGTCGATCACAGCACGCCATCAGGACAGCCAGTTCGCCAATAAGAACCACATTTCGCAGGCGATCATGAGCAGACCAATCGCACCGGCGACGATGCCGGGCCAGTTCCTGCGGTGCAGTCCCTTAGCCACCGCCAGCATACCGCAAACCACGGCAAGCAGCGGTATTCCTCCGACGGTGACCGCTACGTACGCGCGGTCCTGTCCGATTCCGTCCGGGCCCTGATTGAGTGCCAGCCAGACTCCGGCCCACGCCAGCAGTGCCGCGACGACGGACGCGACTCCCAGGCCGGCCGGCGACACATCTGTCAACATTGCTCGTGGCTCGATCATCGCATCATGTCCCGCATCGTTTAGAACGGATGCCCCCGCCGGGCGCTCTCCACGATCAGCAGCACAAACCCTCCCCACGAGAAGACCACGAACAGGATCACCCCCAGCACCACCGCGGCCGGTTTTGCGTAGGACTTCTTCAACCGCCAGACAGGCCAGGCAAACAGGGCGCTCAACAATGCCGCCACGCCGGCGAGGACCGCAATCGTCAGAAAGAACGCCACTGCATCGGCCTCCGCGTAAACAATCACTCAGCAGCACATTGGACACCCGACCGTCCGGCTCTGTCTCCTCTGTACCTCTGTGTTTCAGATTTACTTTCGCCGGATCCCTTTAATCGTCAGGTCCATCTGCACCTTCCCCTCCCCGTTCTTCGTGACGCTCCGCGACTCGAGCGTATGATCATCCAGCCGCCGGGTAATGGACGTGCGCGTGAACCCGGGCGGACCGTTCACCAGTTGCCACTCAAACACGCGCTCGCCTTCGTTCCATTGGCCGACGTTCTCTTCCATCCGTCCGTTACTGCCGAACAGAACGTAGCGGTACGCTTTCCGGTCCGTGTCGTAGCCCATCACCCACAGCGACTCGAAGCTGGGCAGGATCGTCTGGCCAAGCAGAAACCGGCCGTCAAGGATCCACTGACCGGCCGTCGTCCCCTTTGCCGTGCTCCCCTGCGGCGACACGATCGACGGGCGATGAATGAATTCGACGTCCCGCTCGCCGAGGAACACATCGAGCTTGCTCACTTCCGGCGGAATCGGCTGAATCGGCGTGCCGGTCCGGGTCCATTGCTCCCGTGATGGATTGGGCACCAGTCCTTTCTGCCGGATCCGCGTCCAGTCCATTGCGAACATCGTCCGGCCATCGTCGCCGGTGTACGCCAGCGTGCCGTTGATGACGGCGTCATTGGGGAACGTCTCGGCAAACTTCGCCGTTGTGTTGGGGGGCGGCTCCACCGGCGTGAGTGTGAGCGTCTTCTGCTCCGGACTCCAATCACCCAGCGACCTGTTCATGATGCCGGACGACTGGAAGAACCACGTCACGTATTTGCCCGCTTGCGGGTCATACGTCGAGATCATCAGCGCCTTGGTCACCTTGTCGGGGTCCCCCATGACGTGGTTGACTTCGATGTGCTGGAGAAACCAGCCATCAAGCACGAATTCGGCGTGGTTTGATGTCTGGTACTTGATCTCCTGCGGCGTCCAGACCGCCGGCCTGCTCGTGACCTCTGAAGACCAGTCGCCGACGTAATTGCGGAGGACCTCCAGCTCCTTCGGCGGCTCCCGTGG
>CAZWGW010000151.1:0-12146 GCA_964633565.1 uncultured Planctomycetaceae bacterium | reverse complement strand
CACTCCCGGCATTGAAACCGAACCACCCGACCCACAGCAGCGCCGTGCCGATCGTCGTGTACGTCAGGTTGTGCGGCGGCATCGGCTCCTGACCGAATCCGAGTCGCTTGCCGATCACCAGTGCGCAGACCAGTGCTGACAGACCTGAGATGAGGTGCACTACCGTGCCCCCCGCGAAGTCCAACGCTCCTTTCTTGAAGAGCCAACCAGACGGCGCCCAGACCCAATGGGCAACCGGGCAGTAAATCAACGTTCCCCACAACACGCAAAACACGCACATCGTGCTGAACTTCATCCGCTCGGCGAATGCACCGCAGATCAATGCCGGAGTGATGATGAAGAACATCATCTGGTAGACCATGAACAGGGCCGGGGGTATCGTTTTGGCTGTCTCGTACGGGGGTGGATCGAGTTGTGCGTCCGTCGCGAAGACCCCGTTCAGGAAGAGGTAATCGCCGTTACCGATGTACGCGGCCAAAGGCTTGTCCGAGGTGGCACCGCCGAACGCCAGGCTGTAGCCCCATAATGCCCAGACGACCGACAACAGCCCCATCAGGAAGACGCACTGCATCATCACGCCCAGAACGTTTTTCTTCCGGACTAGTCCGCTGTAGAACATTGCCAGGCCAGGTGCGGTCATCATGAGCACGAGTGCTGACGACGTGAGCATCCAGGCAATGTCGCCGGAATCCCAATAGGGACTTGAGGGAGCTTCGGCAGCGGTCGCTGCCTCCTCCTGTGCCAGAGAAACCGAAGTGCCACACGCCAGCAGGAACATTGCTGCGGCAATCCCGCATATCAGACGTCTTGTCATCGCTAACCCCTTGAGCGCTGGGAGATTAACGCAGAGACACGCTGCCTGCCGGTCATCGTCGTCAGGATCGGTGATCCGGTTGTGTCGAAGGCGGCGATGTCCCCCCGGTGGGAAACCGCAGGCGATCCAACGCACGCATCGCGCCGGCGCCTGCACAACGTCCGTCCGGCAACGCAATCAACGTGCCAGCGTTTGCAACCACATTATGACCTTGGCATCATCGCCCTGACGATTCTAGCCCTCCACCCTGCCTGCACTCTCCGTTACGGAAACGTCCCATGTCCCGCAAAGGCCGCCGCAACAAGCGCCACCGCGAGTTCCACCGCCGAACCGGGCCAGGAGCAGCTCCCGGCAGTATTGTCAGCGATCCCCACGCCCTCCGCTGCCGGATCAAGGTCTTCAGCTATGGTCCCGAAGACGTGGTCGAGCGCGAGATCACCGACCCCCTGCAACTGCGCGAGTTCGTCGGCAAGCGCCCGGTGACCTGGATCAACGTGGACGGACTCGGCGATGCAGGCGTGATCCAGCAGTTGGGTGACCTGTTCGGGCTGCACCCCCTGGCGCTGGAGGACGTGGTCCACGTGCACCAGCGGGCGAAGGTGGAAGACTACGCCCGGCAGTTGTTCATCGTCGCGCGGATGGTCCGTTTTCGCGCGGAGCCGCCGGCGAATAGCGCGCCGGACGAGCCGACGGCCTGCCCGGCACCGCAGATGCTGGAATCGGAGCAGATCAGCCTGTTTCTGGGCAAGGACTTCGTGATCACGTTTCAGGAAGACGCCATCGAAGACTGCTTCGACCCGGTCCGCGCCCGGCTCCGGCAGAATTCGGTCCGTCTGCGGCAGGGGGGCGCCGATGCCCTGGCCCACGCCCTGCTCGATGCGGTGACCGACAGCTACTTCCCTGTGATCGAGTTGTTCAGCGAGGAACTCGATCGGCTTGACGACGAGTTGGCGGAATCCACCCGGGCGGCCACGCTGCATCGCATTCACGAGATTCGCGGCGATCTGCTGCTGCTGCGCCGCACGGCGTGGCCATTGCGGGAAGCCTTCCAGAACCTGATTCGCGAAAGCCACACGCTGATCACCGCCGACACGCGGATCTATCTGCGCGACTGCTACGATCACACGGTGCAGATCATCGACGTCCTGGAGACCTACCGCGAGCTGTGCGCGGACCTGCGGGAGTACTACTTCTCTTCGATCGGTCAGCGCACCAACGACATCATGAAGGTGCTGACGATCATCGCCACGATCTTTATTCCCCTGAGTTTCGTGGCCGGCGTGTACGGGATGAACTTCGACACGTCGGTCTCTCCCTGGAACATGCCTGAACTGAAATGGACGTATGGCTACCCGTTCGCCTGGGGCGTGATGGGCCTGGTGGCGGGCAGCCTGCTGTACTACGTGTGGCGCAAGGGCTGGCTCCGCAAGTAAACTGCCGCGCCACGACCGTCAGCTCAATCCGTGCTTTTTGAGCTTGCTGAAGAACGTGCTCCGCGGCATGTCCAGCAGGCGGGCGGCCTCCGCCTTGTTGCCGTCGCACTGGTGCAGCGCGTGCAGGAGCCATGACCGCTCCTCTTCGGAACCGGCAACCAGGACGGTCGTGGGCGCCGGGCGCGTTCGCACGGCCGCCGTCTTCGGCACCAGCATCGGCGACGCGACCGGTGGGACGGTGCGCGCCGTGATCCCCGTCCCGTTCTGAAGCTCAGCGGGGATGTCGGCGAGCGTCACGCGTTCGCCTTCTGTCAGCACCACGGCCCGTTCGACGACATTCTCCAGTTCCCGGATGTTCCCGGGCCAGTTGTACCGCGTCAGCGCGGCAATCACGTCGCCGTCGAATTGCGTCACGCGCTTGCCGGTCCGTTCGGCGGCCCGCCGCAGGAAGTACACCGCCAGTTCAAAGATATCCTCACCGCGCTCCCGCAGCGCCGGCAGCGTGATGCTGATGACGTTCAGCCGGTAGTACAGGTCCTCGCGAAACCGGCCTTCGACAATGGCCCGTTCGAGGTTGCGGTGCGTGGCCGCAATCACCCGCACGTCCGTCGCCACCGAGTGCGAACTCCCCACAGGCTCAAACGTGCGCTCCTGGAGCACGCGGAGCAGCTTGACCTGCACGTCCAGCGAAATGTCTCCGATTTCGTCCAGAAACAGTGTGCCGCCGTGGGCCAGCGCGAACCGTCCCACTTTCTCCTCGCGCGCGTCGGTAAAGGCCCCCCGCACGTGTCCGAACAGTTCGCTTTCGAGCAGGCTCGGCGCGAGTGCGGCGCAATGGACCGAGATGAGTGGTCCCTCCCGGCGCGGGCTGTTCTCGTGGATCGCGCGGGCCAGCAGCTCCTTGCCCGTCCCGCTCTCTCCGCGAATCAGCACAGAAGCGTCGCTGGAGGCGACCTTGCGGACTGTGTCGAGGACGTGCAGCATGGCCGGGCTGCGCCCCCGGATCGCGTCGCGGCGGAAATCGGCAGGCGCCGGCAGCGCGGCGCGCGGCCCCGAATGGTCCACCAGTTCGCTCTGCAGCACCAGGATCTGGCGGCCCTGTTCGGAAATCTGCTCCGACTTGTGCCGCAGCTCTTCGTTCAGCCGCGAGATGTCCTCGTGCACCTTGGCACAGTGCAGGGCGACGCTTGTAATGCGGCTGACCGCCGTCAGAAACGTGACGTCCTCGGCCGTGTACGCGGCGCCGTCCGGCTTGGCCCCGAGCGCCACAAGGCCCGCGATCTCCCCGTCCACCTCCAGTCCGTGCATCAGGTCCGCCCCCAGCTTCCGCAGCAGGAGCTGCGCCGGCGACGTGCCGCTCGGCACCCGCTGCAGCGACACTCCTTCGTCAATCTGGGCGATTGACTCCTCGTCGGCGTCAAACTGCAGCGGCATGCTCCCTTTTCCGACCGCCGCCGTCAGCCGGAACCGGAAACTGTCGCCGTCGCGCAGATACAGCGCCGCCTGTTCGACGCGCAGCACTTCGCAACAGGAATAGAGCATGTTGTCCGCGACATCCCCCCGTTCCAGCAGGCTGCTCACGGCCCGATTCATCCGCTGCAGGGCCTTGTCGAGCGGGTACTTCTCGCGGAAGAACCAGCGGTCGATGGCCCGCTGCCCGCGGTCGCGGAACCACGCCGCAACGATAATGCCGAACATGAACAGCACGATGACCGGGACCGCGTAGCCGTAGGTGGAACTCCCGGCGTGCCAGGCGGCCACGCCGGCCATCGCGATCAACAGGGCAAACGCCAGCGTCAGGCCGAAACTCAGGACGTAGTACAGCATCCCGCGATTGACGACCTGGTCCATCAGCATCAGCTTGTACCGGGCAATTCCGACCGTGTAGGCCAGCGTGAACGACAGGCTCGCCAGGCACATCGGCAGCCGCGCCCCGCCGTACGAGAACGCCACGCGGTCGAACCAGGCCAGGGCCAGCGTGATACCCACGGGCACGACCGCCAGCAGGCCCGCCCACAGGATCCACTTCACCTGACTGTGTTCGATCGGGTTTCGCGTGCGGCGGTAACTGTCCAGCAGGGCTGCCAGCGACACTCCGAAATAGAGTGCCGCGATGATGAAGTACGTGTAGATCGCCGACCTGAGCCAGACCATCAATTCCGCACTGGCCGCACTCCAGGCGGGCGAGCGCGACAACCAGCCGCTCACGAGCAGCGCCACAATCGAAGCCAGCGCTGACAGGCCGGGCAGGCCGTAGACCAGCCACATCGTCCACCGCGGCCAGCGGACCACGAGCGGCTTCGGCGTCGGATAGACGAGGAAGAAGTGCAGCAGCACGGCCGGCAAGAGGATGGCACACACCGTGAACGGCAGGATGAACCAGAGATTGCCGGCCAGCACCCACCAGTGGTTGCCGCCGATGTAGGCCACCAGCGTCACCGCGCACATCGCAAAGAAGATGCCGACGGGCTGATCATGCGGCCGCTTCCAGTAGGCCACGCCGCTCAGCGCAAAGATCGCCATGTGCAGCGAAAACCAGACGAGCGAAAGGACAAGTCCCCCCAGCGGCTGACGCTGCAGCGGCACCCACTTCAACTGCTTGTCCTCACCCGGCCGCTGGAACCACACCTTCGCAAACCGGCCCCATTCCGGGTGTCCGCGGATTTCCAGCACGCACAATGTCGAGTTCGGCTGCAGCGGCAGATTGGTGCCGGGATTCAGCGTCCGCACCAGCGGGACTCCCGTTGCCGAATCTTCCGGCGGTGACCGCAACCAGACGAGCGCCCGAGACAACTCAACAAATGTCCGTGTGGGATGCCCCGCCAGTTCCAACAACCGGTCGCCAACCTGTGGTCGATAGATCCGCTCCGGATCGTAACTGAACTTCTCGTCAGCTGTTCTCCCCGTGTGGGACGCTGGTCCCGACGGTGGCGGATTGTCGACGACCGCCTGGACTGTGATCCACTCGGGCGCTGATGACGTCGACTGGTCCTCGGCGATGAGGCACCGCAACGGGATTTCGGGACTCGTCGCTACAAATGCGAGTGCCAGGACACAGTAGACAGTGGCAGCCACAGCGAGGGTGGTCAGCAACGTCCGTTGGATCGTTGATTCGTGCACAAATCACGCAAATTTGTTCAGGTATTGCGGCGCTGACAACTCACATCTCAGCGCCGAAGCATGCGCCGAAGTCAGATTATCAGCGCCGAAGCACAACCTCAACCAATCGCTTCGTTGAATTGCAACAGTTTGAAAAATAACCATTTACAATGGAATTCAAACCGCCCGCTCAGATTGCGGAACGGACATAGCGACTCAGATTTCTTGGACGGGACGAGTCCGTCCTCCAAGTTTGCCCCAGCCTGACCCTCGAAGATCGGAGTGTAAGACCCCCCGCCAACCCCACGCAGGTTCTGATTGCAGCCTGACCCACTCTGCTGATCAGATTCTCACCCTACGAGCCCCCTGCGTGCTGGCGGTCACCCGATCCCGAGGGTCTTTTAGCGCGCCGTGAGATCCGCTGCGTCGCCAGAGCGTGGCAACCGGTGATTGAGTGGTTTGGTGGTTTGGTGGTTTGGTAGGTTGGTAGTACGCCGAAGGGGCGGATAATCCCCCCTCGGGCCCAGTCACCAGACACCAAGCGACCAAACACCCCCCTATGCCGATCAACCTGGATGAACTCCTGGGAACCACGGACGAAACGCTTCGGAGCCTGCAGACGACCGCCCCCGGTCCCTCCGGGGCACTCCCCCTGACCGAGGAACTGCTGCTCGACAGCCCCAGCGGCGACCTGTTCGGCATGACGCAGAACGCCGGCATGGGCTGGGATCCTTCTCAACTGCTCCGCGATCAGTTCCTCATCCTCAGCACGCAGGGGGGCGTGCGCGGCGAAGACGGCCGCCCGATCGCGCTCGGCTATCATACCGGGCATTGGGAAGTCGGACTGCTCGTCCAGGCGGCCGCGCGGGAACTGGACCGACTGGAGCGGCTGCCGTTTGCGGCGTTCGTCTCCGATCCCTGTGACGGCCGATCTCAGGGGACGACTGCCATGATGGACAGCCTGGCCTATCGCAACGATGCGGCCATCGTGCTCAAGCGGCTGATCCGCTCCCTGCCACATCGTCAGGGCGTCCTCGGCGTCGCCACCTGCGACAAGGGACTCCCGGCAATGATGATCGCGCTGGCGTCGTTCCACGATCTCCCCGGCGTCATTGTTCCGGGCGGTGTGACGCTCCCCCCTGCCGAAGGAGAAGACGCCGGCAAGGTCCAGGCGATCGGCGCACGCTACGCCCACCGCGAGATCGACCTCGCCTACGCTGCCGAGATGGGCTGCCGCGCGTGCGCCACGCCGGGCGGCGGCTGTCAGTTCCTCGGCACGGCGGCCACGTCGCAGGTCGTGGCGGAAGCACTGGGTCTCGCACTGCCGCACTCGGCGCTGGCCCCGTCCGGGCAGCCCATCTGGCTCGAAGCGGCCCGCGCCTCGGCCCGCGCCCTTGTCTCCCAACAGAAGTCGCGAACTGCGATACGCCACGTCCTCACCGATGACGCCCTGCACAACGCGATGGCCGTCCATGCCGCCGTCGGCGGGTCGACCAACCTGCTGTTGCATATCCCGGCCGTCGCTTTCGCCGCTGGACTCCGCCGGCCGACCGTTGACGACTGGAACCGGCTCAACCGGCAGGTGCCGCGGATCGTGGACGTGCTGCCGAACGGACCCGTCGGACACCCGACGGTGCGGCTGTTCCTCGCGGGGGGCGTTCCCGAGATCATGCTGCATTTGCGCGACCTCGGCCTGCTGAAACTCCCGGCGCTGACGGCGACGGGACAGCCGCTCGGCGACGTGCTCGACTGTTGGGAGGCCTCGGATCGCCGCCGTCAGCTCAAGCGGGTGCTCCGCGAACGGGACGGCGTCGACGCGGACGACGTCATCATGTCCCCGGCCGCGGCGCGCGCCCGCGGACTGACCAGCACGGTCACGTTTCCCGTCGGCAACATCGCCCCCGAAGGCTCCGTCATCAAGAGCACGGCCATCGACGCCGGCGTTGTCGGGGAGGACGGCGTGTACCGCAAACTCGGCCCCGCGCGGGTCTTCACGTCGGAGCGGGAGGCCATCGCCGCGATCAAGGGGCGCAGCGACCAGCCGATCAGGGCGGGCGACGTCCTCGTGCTGATGGGCCGCGGCCCGCTCGGCGCCGGAATGGAGGAGATCTACCAGATTACCGCCGCGTTGCGCTACCTGCCGTTCGGCAAGCACGTGGCTGTGATCACCGACGCGCGGTTCTCCGGCGTCTCCACCGGCGCCTGCATCGGGCACGTCGGACCGGAAGCACTGGCCGGCGGTCCGCTCGGCCAATTGCGCGATGGCGACCTGATTGACATCGTCGTCGATCGCCGCAATCTGACCGGCAGCATCAACTTTGTCGGGGCGCCCGACAAACGATTGACGCCGGAAGCGGCCGCCCGGGTCCTGGCGGAACGCGATCCCAATCCCGGACTGGCCCCCGACCCGGACTTGCCCGACGACACGCGCATCTGGGCTTTGCTGCAGCAGACCGGCGGCGGCACGTGGGGGGGCTGCGTCTACGATCCGCGGGCGATTGAAGCGGCCCTCAAGGCCGGTGCAGCCGCGACGCAGGGTGCAGCAATTCGCGTCTGACGCGCCAGCGGATGATTGTCGGAGGATTTCCGGGATTCCGCCGGAATCGCGCGAACATTCCGTCCCCCGCGCGCATCTTACGGGCGTGGGTGCCTGATCGAGATCGATCGGTCGTCACCTCAGGAATCGTTCGGGTGCCATCATGACCTTCTTCCCGGGGAAACCAGCCTGTCTGAATCGGAACGGGGCGTTTACCGGCCTGCCGGCGAATGAACCCGAACCGATCGGACTGCGCGGCGACCCCTGAGCAGAGTGGACTCTCTCTCTGGCCCGGCGTCGCCCCCGACGTCGGGCTTTTTTGTTCCCCGGAGCACTGTGCGCCGTGGTAATCGAAGTGAGGGCTGGTAGCTGAGACGGTGTAGCGGCGGTTTGAAGCACCGCAGACGAGGATTCGAGCGCCTCCCGGCCCACTGTCGAAATTCGGAATGCGCCCCGTTCGTCTAACGGTCAAGGATCCCGGCCCTTCAAGCCGGCGATGCGGGTTCGAATCCCGTGCGGGGCAGTTTCGGGATGTTGGGGAGCGGCGCCCCGCGTGGCCTGGGAAGCAAGGCCCGGCCGCCGACCGAGTAGGGAGGATACAGGCTCGGGCCGCGGTAGTTGATCGCAGCGGTTCGACTCCGACCATCCCGACTCCGCCCGGTGGTGTAACGGAAGCATGTCGTTCTGATCAGGCGGCGGCGGTGGTTCAACTCCACCCCGGGCGACTCACGGGAGATTGAGCAATGTACTTCAAGCAGCGCTGGAAACCGGCGCCGCGACCGATGTGAGGTCGTGGTGTAACGGCAGCATCCCTGGCTTTTAACCAGGCGGGCGGGGGTTCGAATCCCTCCGGCCTCATGCGGGTCGAGGGCCAAGGGTCGAGAGTCAAGGGTTGTTCCAAGTCCCTCGACCGTCGACTCTCAGCCCTTGACCGTTCACGGCGTGTGGGAAAGTCTGGCATTCCGCGTGCTTCGGGAGCACGAGACCGTCGGTTCAAATCCGACCACGCCGACTCTATTCAAAGGACAGCCCTTCGACGGTCTCGTCGAAGGGCTTTTCTGCCTCAATGTCCAGCATGTTTGTCGCGTGAGCCGAACTCAGATCTTGCCGGCGTTCTGACAGGCGTCTTTCGACAAACGCCGCAACCCCTTGCCGTGAGTGATGCAATGGAGGTTAAATGGACGTGCAACGACTCTGGTTCACGTCGTGCGTCCTCGCCCGCGGCAATTCTTTCAAAATCACCTGCGAGAATTCCCTGAATCCGAGTCCATTACTTGTCGAGAGGCACTTCGCCGAATGCGCCCACATTCCGACCCGGTCCGACGGAACCTTGACGCACTCTCGCGGGACTGATCATGAACGCACCTGGACTTCCGCTGGCTGCCTGTGCCGTGGTGATCACTTTTTGTGCTGGAACGCCGACAAGCGATGGTGCTGTCGGTGCTGCGAAGATTCAGTCGATCGCGAATTATTGTTCGGTCAGTTGGCGTAGAGCCAGTATCCCCCGTCAGGACTGGGACTACTGCACCCAGCACACGTTCGTTCGCCTGTTGTCCTGCATGTCTCAGGAAGAAATGGCGGAGGCCATCGAAAACGTGCGCTCGAAACACCGACGCGACCTGAACCGGTGCATTTGGGCGACGACGCAATGGTGGCGACGGTCTCAGCCCCATCGCTTGCGTTCGGGAGGCGATGTCCCCGATCCCGCCGGCGTCCCGCAAGTGACGGGACTGACTCTGGCTGATGTACAGGAGGCGATGCACTCGGGCGTCGCAGGTCTCACAGCCATCCAACAGCGTGTCATCGAACTTTGGGCAAGCGGGTACAGCGTCACAGACATGGCAATAAGGCTGGGAGTTCCGTCACGCCGCATCTGCGACGAAAAGTACAGGGCGATCTCCAAGCTCAGAGCACGATTCGAGACATGCTGATCCTCGCCGTCGTGGCCTGCCTGGCCATTGTCGTTCTGCCTGTTGTGATGATGCGCGATCTGATTCGCATGTGCTGCGACGAGAGTCGCACCGGCACGTTTTCCCACGGCGTCGCCGGAATAATGACGGAATTCGACCGCGCGATCAGGCCCTCGGTGCAGCATGTCGTCGAGGTGCAGGAATCTGATTAATTCCACGAGGATGCCAGTGGTGGCGAATGAACCCAATCCCCCGGCGCTCCAGGGCAATCTGGTCCTGTTCGCCTGGTTAATGGGCGCGACCGTTGCCGCCATCGCTGCGATGTCGCCCGCCCTGCTCTTTCTATTGGACCCGACTCAGCCCGAGCGACTGTTCGGTGCGACAGGCGATCCTGTGCCCTTTGTGATCGGATTCGCCATCGCCAACATCGTGCTGTCGACCGTCGCTATTGCCGTCGGCCTGTACCTCGAACCGTCGGTTCGCATGGGAGTGCCGTTGCTTCGCTCGTGGCTCGCTGGCGTAACACGTCCTGTGCCGGCGACTCTGGTGCGTTGCGTGGCCCTGGGGTTCTGCCTGGCCGCGACTGCTCTGGCCTGCGCGTGGGCATTCCGCTCTCAGCTTCCTGAGTTTCCCGAGGACTTCGTGTTTCCACCGATCTGGCAGGGGATCCTGATGATGCTCGGCGCTGCCGTCCGGGAGGAGATCCAGTTTCGGTTTTTCGCGCTGAATCTGTTCGTCTGGATGGCCATGAAGATTCTTCGCAAACCCGAACCCTCGACGGTGATCGTGTGGACGACGAATGTGCTCGTTGCCCTGGTTTTTGCCCTGGTGCATCTCCTGCCGGTTGTGCAGCTCGTTGACCTGAAAGCAAGCGCATGCACGCTGGTGATTGCCGTGGGAACCATGGCCGGCGTCCTTCTTGGCTGGGTGTACTGGCGCCACGGACTGCTGATGGCCATCGTCACCCATGCCGTCGGCAGCCTGGTGCTTTTTCTTGGCGCGCGCGGCCTGATGGCGGCCGTGTTCTGATCGCATCCCTGTGAGATCGTGACAACGGTCGATTCCCTTCAGCCGGTGCAGGATCAAGGGGACAAGAACGCCCATTCTCGTCCCCTGTCTTCACAACCCCTGTGGGTTCCGGCGCGCCTCGGTCAGCATCAGCAGTACAGGGCCCCCGCGTTCAAATCCCCGTCGCGGTCCCTGCCTGCGATCCTAAGCGAGCCCATATTGCCGCAACAGCGCCGTCGGGTCGGGGTCGCGGCCGCGGAAGTCGCGGAAGACGTCCATCGGATGCCGGCCGCCGCCGAGCGCCAGGACCGTGTCGCGGAACCGCCGCCCGACCCTGCGCACGGCCGACTCGTCGTCGAGACCGGCCTCCTCGAACGCTCCGAATGCATCGGCGCTAAGCACCTCCGCCCATTTGTAACTGTAATATCCGGCCGCGTATCCCCCGGCGAAAATGTGCTGGAAGCTGCACAGGAACCGGTCTTCCGGCAGCATCGGGAGTACGGACGTTTTCTCCATGATCCGCCGCTGGACGTCGAAGATCGATTCGCTCCCGCCCGGGTCGAACCGCGTGTGCAGTTCCAGGTCGGTCATGCCGAATGTGATCTGCCGCAGCATTTCCGAACCGGCGCGGAACTTGCGCGCGGCGCAGATCTTGTTGAACAGTTCGTCCGGCAGCGGCGCGCCGGTCTCGTAGTGGGCCGTCATGCCCGTCACGGTCGGCTTGTGGTAGCACCAGTTCTCCATGAACTGGCTGGGAAGTTCGACGGCGTCCCACTCGATGCCGCTGATGCCGGCCGCGTCGGGGTAATCGACGCGCGTGAGGATGTGCTGCAGGCCGTGGCCGAACTCGTGGAACAGCGTTTCCACCTCGCGAAACGTCATCAGCGACGGTTTGCCCCCGGCCGGCGGTGTGCAATTGCAGATCAGGTGCGCCACGGGCAATTGCACTCGGCCGTCGATTCGCCGCCGCGAAAGGCAGTCGTCCATCCAGGCGCCGGGCCGCTTGTTCTCCGGGCGTGAGAAGGGGTCGTAGTAGAAGCCGGCGATCTCCTCGCCGGCGTCGTCGAGCACCTTGAAATAGCGCACATCGGCATGCCAGCGCGGCGCCTCCTCCGTCGCGGGGACGATGCTCACGCCGAACAGCCGCTGCACGAGTTGCAGCAATCCCTGGAGCACGCGCTCGTGCGGGAAGTAGGGGCGCAACTCTTCTTCGCTGAACTTGAATTTCATTTCGCGCAGCCGCTCCGCCCAGAACGCCACGTCCCAGTGCGCGATCGGCCGCGACTCACCGGCGGCGATCGCCAGTTGATGGATCTCTTCCATGTCGGTGTTGGCGGCGTCCCAGG
>CAZWGW010000150.1:0-12204 GCA_964633565.1 uncultured Planctomycetaceae bacterium | reverse complement strand
GCACCATCAGGACCCGTTCCGGCGTCAGACTTTCGTCGCTGAACCAGACGCCGCGGTAGCCGTTGATCTGCAGGTCGAACAGGCCCGGCGCGACGTACGGCCAGTTCGACGCGTCGCCGGACGGCCAGACCGGTTCGACGGCGGCAATCCGGTCCCCGTCGACGAAGACCCGCACCGGCTCGCCGTTGTCGTAGCGTCGGGCACAAAAGTCGATCATTTGGCGGGAGCGCTCAATGTGGTGTTCGAATGCCTTGTTTTACGCTGGAGCGGTCGTTGATCTCAAGCGGGCGGCCGTGCTGAGCGTCCCGTCCCCCATTGCCCGCGCTCCCTGCGCATCGCTAACTTGGGAGATTGTCGTCCGTAACGCCGAGCGAGACAAAATGGCGGCTCGTACTCCCCTCTACTCCGTCGTCCTGGCGGCTGGCAAGGGCCGCCGCATGCGGAATCAGGTCTTCCACAAGGTCTGCTTCCAGATCGCCGGCGTCCCGGCAATTCACCGCGCGCTCGACGCCTACAACCGCATCGGCGTCGTCCGCAATGTCGTCGTCGTCGGCGACCTGGCGGGCCAGGTCGTCGAAACCGTCGGCAAGCAGTTCCGCAACGTCGTGTTCGCCTTCCGGCCCGACGCCCGCGGCACCGGCGATGCCGCGCGGTGCGGCCTGCAGGCACTCTCCGAGATCGATCCCGACGCACGCATCCTGATCGTCGCGGGGGACAAGATCATCGAGAACGCCGCGCTCACGCGCCTTGTGCGGCGTGCGGAAGAAATGGACGCAGACCTGGCCGTGCTCGTGACACCGGCAGAGTGGGCCGGATGAACGGCCGCTGGCGATCGTCGAGATGGCCGACATCCGGCTCCGCGCCTGCCGGGCCGAATTGCGGCAGGCGCTCGCCGCGGGCGTGCCGACGGATGCCGAGTTGCAGGCAATTGTGACGAAGCATCTCGGACCGTCGGCGACGCTGGCGGGAGTCCTGGGCCAGGATGCCGAATCGGTACAGGTTTTCGATTCGTCCAACAAATTGATCGGACACATTGAGAGAGAATCCGACACGGGAGTGCCTGGGCGGGAAGTCCTCAAAGCCCGACTCACGTCGCTGCCGTTCGACTTCCGCATTGGCCCGGAGCCCGTCGTCTTCACCGACGGCGAGGCCGCCGCCGCACGCTTCCGCAACGAATCCGTCTACCTCGTCCGCAAACGTGCGATCGACTTCGGGCTGGAGCAGATCGCCGCGAACAACGCGCAGGGCGAACACTATCTCACCGACGCAATCGGCTCGATCTTCCGTGCCCGTACCGACAAGGGGCCGCGGTTCCGCATCTGCCATGTCCCGACGGAGACCCCCGTCGAGGTCATGTCCTACAACAACCCCGAAGAGCTGCTCCGCATCGAGGACCACTTCCACGGCCAGCGGCGACAGTCGCTGGAAGACCTGCGCACCCGGCTCGGGGCGGAACGGTTCAAGACGATCGATGACTGGCTGGCCCTCTTTCCTGCCGAAGGACCGCTCCCTGAGCCGACTCGCAATGCATTTGTCGAATACTACGGCGACGATCCCGACTTGCTGGCCGGGAAATGCGTGGCGTATCGATCCGCGCTCCTCTGTTTCCATCAGCACTTTGGACGCGATCGGGCGGTGATCCTCGTCCGCTCGCCGGGGCGGATCAACGTGATGGGGCGGCACATCGACTGGCAGGGGGGGCGCTGCAACCTGATGGCCGTGACGCAGGAAGTGATCATGGCCGTGGCGCCCCGGGCCGATGACCTGATTGAGGCCCGCAACGTCGATCCACGGCAGTTCCCCGATGTGTCGACGTCGATCGGCCGGCTGGTCAGCCAGCTCGACTGGGACGACTGGCTGAGCGTCGTCAACTCCAGCGGCCTGACGCGGCACCTCCGCGAATCGGCCGGGAACTGGAGCCTGTACCTCGAGGCGGCGCTCCTCCGACTGCAGATGGCCCATCGCGAGCACCACCTGCACGGGATGGACATGGCCGTCTGCGGGAACATCCCCGTCGCGGCCGGGTTGAGTTCGTCGTCGGCGCTGGTCGTCGCCACGGCCGAGTCGGCCCTCGCGCTGCACGGGCTGGATGTGTCGTCGCAGCAGTTCGTCAACTTCTGCGGCGAGGGGGAATGGTTCGTCGGCACGCGCGGCGGCAGCGCCGACCATGCCGCCATGAAATACGGTCAGAAGGGAACGATCAATCACGTTGCGTTCCACGAATTTCAGCTCCTTGAACAGCTCGCTTTCCCCCGCACGCACGCCCTTGTGGTCTGCAATTCGTTTATCAAGGCGAAGAAGGCGGGTGGTGCGCGGGAGGCGTTCAATGCGCGGGTCGGGTCGTACCTCGTCGGCGTCCAGCTTGTGCGGCGGTTCTTCCCGCAGTACGCCCCGCTCATTCGCCTTGTCCGCGATATCAGTTGCGAGAACCTCCGCGTCCCCCCGTCGCGGATCTACGAAGTGCTGTCGGAACTCCCCGAGTCGATGACCGCCGCCGAGGTGCGGGCGATGTTCCAGAACGACGCCAATGCCTGGACCGGTCTCGCTTCCCACTTCGGCACGGCGCGCGACGAGGCCGTCTACCCGGTGCGGGGAGTGCTCATGTTCGGCATCACCGAGTGTGCCCGCTCGGTCCGCGCGGCCGATTGCCTCCGCCGGCAGGACATGCACGAACTCGGCGCGCTGATGAAGATCTCCCACGACGGCGAACGGTGTTTCGCCACGCGGGCTGACGGTTCCGCCGAGCCGTTCCTGGTCGATATCTCTGATGCGGCGCTGCGCCGCCTGATCGAGGACCTGGGGAGCGAAGACCTGGCCCGCATTGAACGGGCACAACTCTGGAACCAGCCTGGCGCCTATCGCTGCAGCACGCAGGAGATCGACACGCTGGTCGACATCGCCGGCCGCACGCCCGGCGTCGCCGGCGCCCAGATCGCCGGCGCGGGGCTGGGGGGCTGCGCGATGATCCTCGTTCGCGCCGAGAACGTGCCGACGCTGGAATCAAACCTGCTCCGCGACTACTACTCGCCGCGGCAGTTGCCCAATGGCGTCGTCCGCTGCACACCTTCTGCGGGGAGCTGCCTGGTGGCGATTGGCGGCGCGTCGTCTCAGTGAAGGCAGGACTGCGCGACGCGCAACAGGCCGTTCAGGACGTCCTCCCCTTCGGGGAATTCCCGAATCGGCGCCGAAAACTGCTGCTGAATCAACTGCCGCAGCACCGGCACCGACTGTGTCAGTCCGCCCGACAGCGCCAGCTGCTTCCAGGAGCGGGCCGGGTCCAGACGTTCGGCACAGCGGCCGTAATTTGCAGCCATATTGCGGAACGCGGCACGAAACAGGTTGCCGACGGTCAGGTTCTCGGTCGTGATGTGCTCAATCCGGCCAGTGTCCCCCAGCGGACCGGCAAAGAACGAGAGATCGCATTCCAGCCCGCCGCCATCGGCATCAGCGGCAAGGCGCGTAATGTGCGCCCAAGGATTGGAGTGCGGTCGGCCCTCCACTTTCGCCAGTTCCGTCAACAGGTCGACGAAAACATTGAGCGACCGTCCCGCAGGCAGGTGCGTGATCGTGTTGAGATAGCGATCGTCGACGTAACGGCGCGACTGGTACGGACCGAACTGGAGCTTGCACGTGATGCGGCTGAGTTGTGAACCGGTGGAGACGTTGAGCGAGAGTTCGCTCTCCTGCAGGTCGATGCCATACAGCGCGCACTGCTGGTCGCCGAGCACGGGATAGCACGGGATGCGCCGACCGGAGTGCGCCATCTCGCCGACGGGTCGATGCAGGTTGGCCAGCGGCGGCCACTTCAGGCCGTCGATGCCAAGCCGCTGAAATGCCGTGTGGTGCCACTCGTCGGTGTGCAGGTTGAGGAGGCCGATCGCCTGCGTGGCATGCATCTGCAGCGGCGCTCCGCAGAGGCGGCCGACGACGAAGTCGCCGATCGCGCAGGGAGTGCCCGCCGCCGGCAGCCGGCCGTTTGCAGCCAGCCAGAACAACAGGCTGGTGGCGGACCCGGGTTTCAGTTCGTTGCCAAGTTCCCGGAGTTCACCGTCGGACCAGTGGCGTTCAATCACGTCGACATATGAACCGCCCGCGGGATGTGTGTCGAGCGTGCGCTGGTCGCGCCAGGAGAGGTAGTTCGTCAGCGGACTGCCGCCGTCGTCCACCAGAATCACGCCCCCCATCTGGCCGCTGAAAAAAACGGCGGCGCTCTCCGGCGCGGCGACCAGTAACCGATCGAGGGCGGAACGCGTGGCGGCGACGATCAGCTCCGAATCGACTTCGAAGTGTCGCGCTGGCAGTCCGGCGATCGGATCGGGAAAACGCTCGCGGACGACGTCACCGACCCGGCCGCCCTCCACGTCGAGCACCGCTCCTTTGACCGTTGTCGAGCCGATGTCGATCCCGAGACATTGCATCCGCTGACGGCTCCCGATGCCTTCGCTGGTTGAATCAATACAGGGCGAGGGCGCGACCGTAACCGCCGCGGGTCCCCTCGATCTTGATCGGCGCGAAAAGGAAGAACGCGTCCCGCCCCTTGATCTCACCGACGTTCGTCAGGAACTCGACCGGAAAGATCCCGCGCGAAGCTGCCAGCCAGTTGACGAACAGCGCGTGTTCGGGGTCCGCGCCGCCGAGCGTCGGTCCGTCGGTGCCGATGCAGCGGACCCCGTTGTCGGCAAGGTAGGCGATTGCTTCAGGCGTCGGGGCGGGCCAGCCTTCCGCCTTGCCGGCGAGCGGCGCTGCGAACAGCCGGTCGACTTCCGGAGTCGCTGGCAGCGGCCGGAAGTGCTCATCCGAATATCCGGAATAGAAGATCACCACGTCGCCGGCCCTGATCGGCCGGGTATCGGCTTCGTGCCGTTGGATGAAGTCCAGCGTGATCTGCGGTGACGCCGGCCAACTGCCGGAATCCGTCGTTCCGATGAGCTTGCGGACGTCGATCACGTGCGCCGGGCCCATCATCTGATTCAACGGTGCCTGCTCCGTAGTCAGGGAACTTGTGCCGCGCGGACCGTGGCGCGCCTCATATTCCGCAAGCGACGCGCGCTGCGCGTCCGAGTATCGGCTGTTGTCAAAGCCGTCCTCTGGGAGCGAGAAACCGGGGAGGATCACGTGCGTACCGACGTGGCTGTCGAGAATGTGCGTGCGGGCGAAGTAGGGGCCGCGCGCCGGGCTGAACGCGTTGAGCGTCTTGGCGACGTAGCGGCTGGCTTCCGTGCCCGGCGCTTCGCCGGCCCAGGTGACGGGGTACTCCTCATCCAGCGTGACGGAGAGGTCGACCACGCGCTTGTGCTGCGCACTGTCGATCAGCCGCGCCGCGAGCGCCGGTTCTGTGATCCCGATGCTCCGGCATTCGCCGCCGGAGCCTCCGGCGTGTTTGGCGGCCAGAATGGCGTAGAACGCGCCGGTCTCCGGGAGCGCACCGAGGTTGGTGGCGCACTCCGTCCAGATCATGCCGCGCTTTCCCCCCGCCTGATGCGTGGCCACGGCGAGGTCGGGGAGCGGGCCCATGCTGGCGCCGTCCAGGCCCAGCGTCATCACCCCTCGATCGGCCAGGTAATCCATCGTCTCCGGCGTTGGGGCCGGCCAGCCCGGGGTCTCTTTGCGTAGCGCGCTCGTGACGAACCGGTCTCCGGCCGGGAAGTGCTGGTAAAAGCGGTCAGTGTAATCGCTGCGGAACAGCACCACGTCGCCAAATCGCAGTCGCCGGTGCGACTGCTCCCAGGTCTTGACGGTTTCCGGCCCGATCAGATAGCTGGAGCCCGCCGGAGCGTGATCGCAGTGCGCCGTGACGTCGATGACACACGCCTCGCCGCAGAACTGCCACGCGGGGACCTTCTCTCCGGTGATCAGACCGTTGGGACCGGCTCCCGGCAATCCGGAATCAGGGGGCGGCACGAAGTGCGCGGGCGCATCCCACTGCGTCCCGGTATGCTCGTCGATGATCAGCATGTCCCGGTGGTAGGCGCCTGGGCCGATCGTTCGCGTCGGGACAATCGCCAGCGGAGTCATGCCGACCGGCCAGACGCACGGCAGGTCGCGTGCGACGAGCAACGAAAGGTCCTTGACGTGCTCCGGCGCAACCTGGGCCGGGAGCACAGCGGGATGACAGGCGACGACCAGACATAAGACGAGCGCGGGCTTCCAATTCATCGGGTTCGTCCTCAGTTGGATCGATTGGGGGGCCGCAAGGTGTGTATGATTCAGCGCCGGCGGCTGTTCGTCAAAGGACTTGAGGCGTTGGAACTGTCGACGGCAGGATCACGTGGGGGGGAAAAGTGGTGAAGAGCGGAAGATTTTTCTGCGCGTTCAGTTGCTGAATCGCGTACTGTAGATATTTTGTCTGGAATGTGGTGCGCGCGACCGGTGTTGTCGCGTGACCACAATTCGACGTAAGACCGGCATGCGATACCGAGCAATCACAACGACCGTCGAGAAGGTGTTCCGTTGCACGAGATCCCGTGCGATCGCTGTGCTGTTTCTCGTGTCGGCCGCACCGGTGCACCGGCAGGCTGCCGCGCAAGTCATGATTATGGCGGCGTCGGCGGACGAAAGTGCCGAAGCGACCAAAGGAGCGCCCGGCTTCCAGGTCCCGGTCGACGAGGCCCTCCAGGCGGCGTTTGCCGATTTTGAACGGCACGCCGGCCGCAAAGCGTGGGAGAAGGCGTTCACCGCCCTCTCCGAATTGCCGGCCGACAAGCGGACCGGAATGCTGGAGGATGGCAGCGGCTATCTGATCGCGGCGAAGGAGCGGATCTGGAACGCGCTGGTCTCGCTGCCGCCCGACGGCCGCGAGGCGTACCGGATCTTTTTTGAGCCGCGCGCCGAGAAGCTGTTCGCGACGCTGTCAGACAAGCAGCAGCAGGGACCCGGCGAGGCGCTCAAGGTCGTCGAGGAACTGTTTGAACAGTATTTTCTCACGTCCGTCGGCGACAATGCGGCGGACCTGCTGGGTGATGCCCGGTTTGAGCAGGGGCAGTTCGACGAAGCGGCCCGCTGCTGGACGGCCATCCTGGACCATCACCCGAACACCGACCTGTCCGAGGCGCGGCTGCAGGTGAAGCGCGCCCTGGCGCTCGCCCTGTCGGGCCGGCAGAGTGAATTCGAGGCATTGCGCCGACAGGTCTCGCAGCGATACGCGGCGCAAAAGGTCTCGCTGGGCGGCCGGGACGTGAACCCGGCAGAGTTCCTGGCGGGCGTCAAGCCGGCGATTGACGGATCGGTCAAGGGACCAGCGACAAGCGTCCCTCCGGGCGCGCCGCCCAAGGTCGTCGAGCCGGAGTGGCAGGTCCAGTTTGTCTCCGACCGCGGCAACCGCCAGTTGACCAGTGCCGTTTCGAGCAATCCCTGGTACCGCAGTGGGATGGAGACCTACGTGCCGGTCTGGGCCGCCGACGGAGAACGGGTGTATTGCAACTGGTTCGGATTGTGCTTCGCCGTGGACATCGCGAGCGGCAAACTGCTCTGGAGGACCGAGAAGTTCACGCAGATGTACGAGCGGTTCTCCAACATCCAGCAGTATTCGCTCGATTACGACAGCTTTACGATCGCGGCCGCCGAGGGGGTCGTGCTGGCGGTGAGCGTGCCGGCGGACCAATTGAACAACTGGCAGCCGCAGAACCGGCTGATCGCCTATGACGCGAAGACAGGCGCCGTGAAATGGAAATCGGCCGATATCGCCGGGTTGCAGAATTCCAGCTTTACGGGGAGCCCGGTCATCAGCGGCAATACGGCGCTGGCGGTGACGCACGAACAGGGACAAACCGAACTGACGCTGCGGCAGATCAATCTGGTCGACGGCAAAGAGGTGTGGTCGCAGAAACTGGGGACGGCCGAAGGCCGCACGAACCGGTTTCGCGGCAACACGACCCTGAAGGCGCCAGGACTGCTCAAACGCGGAGACCGCCTGTTTGTGCTCGTCAACAGTGGGGCGATGGTGGAATTCGATCTCAAATCGAAATCCGTGGCCAGCATCTTCCGGTTCGACAAGCCTCCGGGCGGGCAGGGGGAAGAGTACTTCTATTACTACGCTCCCCTGGATGAGACGACACTCCTGCACTCGCGAGGGGCGCTGTTCGAACAGGACGGCCTGTTGTATTTCAAGGAGTCCGGTGGGACGGCGATGTATGCCGTCGATCCGGCGGCGCGCAAGCAGGTCTGGAAACGGCCGATCAAGGATTCCGCGCAGCTCGTCGCGGTCGATGCGTCGAACTGTTATCTGCTCAGCCGTGAGTTGGAGTGCATCGACCGGAAGACCCAGGAACTGAAGTGGGCCGTGATGCTGCCGGTCGTCGGCGGGGGCCTCAGCGTCGTGCCGGCCGAGGAGGGCATCCTGGTATTCACGTCGCGCGGCGTATTCGAAATTGCCAAAAACAACGGCGATGTGACGCGCATTTTTCGCGGTGAGGACCTGTCGTCGATCGGCGGTTCGCTCCGCGTCGTGGGAGGACGCGCGGTATGTGTCTCCAATCGATCGATCACCGCGTATCCGCTGACGGCTCCGCAGGGGGAGGCGAGCGGCGGCGCGGGTGCGTCGCAATGACAACTGACAAATGACGAATCACGACCGAATGACAAATTCGTAATGACCGAACCGGTCGGCCTGCAATTCTGGATTTGTACGAACAGGAAGATGAAATGCCACGAGTTCGCCTGCTGATGACGTGCCCGGCCGTTTTCGCCGCGGGACTGTGCCTGAATCTCGTTCATGCGGCCGAGACGCAGGGGATCGCCGTCACGGGCGCGGGGCGTGCGGCGGCCAAGCCGTCCATGGTCGAGCTGGCGGCCGTCGTCAAGGGGGAGGCGGAACTGGCGGGCGATGCGATCACGAAGTACCAGGGGAACAAGCGGCGGGCGCTGGAGACGATCCAGAACCTGCAGATTGCCAACCTGAAGGTCGAGGACGGCGGCGTGTCGATCAACTCGGCCGACGGCGGCAATGCCATGATGGCCGCCATGCGCGGCATGCCCGTGCCGGAGAACACCACGCAGAAGCTCTCACTCAGCGAACCGCTGACGCTGCGGCTGACGGGGATCGACAAGCTCAGCACCGAGGAGCTGCTGGAGACGCTCGTCAAGATTGTGGACGCCGGGAAAGACGCCGGGATGGTGATCGGACCGCCCCCCAGGAGCATGTACGAGTTGCAGATCGCGGCACAGATGGGGCAGTCGACCGAATCGGCGCTCGCCGCGTTCAAACTGGAAGGGGTCGACCAGTTGAAGCAGCAGGCGTATCAGGCCGCGATTGCCGATGCGCGCAAGCAGGCGGACCGTCTCGCGGAACTTGCCGGCGTCAAGCTCGGGAAGGTGGTCTCCATCCGCGAAACCCCTGCCAGCGACTCTTCGCAGCCGCGGTACAACCCGTATTACGGCTACATGATGACAAGTTCGTCGGACGGCAGCGAGAAGCAATATGTGTCCAATGGACTGACGGAGATTACGGTGTCGGTCGTGCTGCACGTCGAGTTTGCGATTGAATGATCGCATGTTCGCGGCCGAAGCTGCCAGCTTCGGTAGAAAGTCGCAATGCAGGCAAGCTGGCAGCTAGCCCCACGAAACCCGGATCTGTTCGCAATGTCTGCTTGCCCTTCGTTCACGCGACAATGCAGCACACCCGTATTGGTTGCGCTGCTGATCGGCGGAGCATTCGGTGGGAACTGCACTTCGGCGCAGGAGGAGTTGCTGCCGAAGCACATCACGCCGGAAGCGGTCAAGTCCGTCAAGAAGGGGCTGGACTATCTTGCCACTCAGCAGGCGCCCGACGGAGGGTTCACGACGAATCCGGACGGCAAGACGTACCCGTGTGCGATGACCGCGCTGGCAGGGATGGCGTTTCTGTCGAACGGCAATACGCCGAGCCGCGGGCCGTACGCGGACCAGGTACGCAAGACGGCCGCCTACCTGATGTCGCAGGCGCACGATGACGGCCTGATCGCCGCCCCGGCAGAGGCCGGCTATTCGATGTACGGTCACGGCTTTTCGCTGCTGTTTCTGTCGAGCGTCTACGGCATGGAGACCGACCCCGAACGCCGCAAGCAGATTGGCACGGTCATCAAGAAGGGCATCCAGCTCACCGCGGCCGCGCAGAGCGCGTTCGGCGGCTGGATCTACACGCCGGGGGGCGGCGATGAAGGGAGCGTCACCGTGACCCAGTTGCAGGGGCTGCGCGCAGCTCACGACGCGGGCTTCACCGTCCCCAAAGGGACGATCGAAAACGCCATCCGCTATCTGGAGTTGTGCAAAACGCCCGATGGGGGCATCCGTTATTCGTACTATTCCGGCAATGACACCCGATTGCCGATTACGGCCGCGGCCGTCGCCTGCCTGTACTCGGCCGGCGAGTACGACTCGCCCCTGGCCGAAAGCTGCCTCAAATACGTATACCGGCAGTTCAAGGCGAACGGCAGCGAGTTTCAGAGCGGACACTACTTCTACCTGCACCTGTACGCGTCGCAGGCGTTTTACCAGGCGGGGGACGAGTACTGGGACCAGTATTTTCCGGCAATGCGGGACAAGCTGATCGCGAAACAGGAAGGGGACGGCAAATGGCAGGGGGACGGCGTGGGGCCGGTGTTCGACACCAGCCTGGCGACAATCATGCTGCAATTGCCGTACAAGTTCGTGCCGATTTATCAGCGATGAGGGATAAGGGATGAGGGATGAACCTCGTTCCCGAACTTCCGTTCGGGAACGCACTGCCTCGAAACTTCCGTTTCGCGAGCGTGATTTCCGCAGGCGAAGCGGAAGCTTCGCGGGCAGTGTGTGCCGAAACAGAAGCTTCGGCACAAGGTGATTAGAGCGTAGAGTCACAACAGATTCGGAGACGACGTGATCGACACCATTGCCCACGGAGCGCCGCCGGACGTCGCGGCGCTCGAGAAACTGAACGCGGCCCAGGAGCGGATCCGCCAGCAGATTCGATCCGTCGTCGTCGGTCAGGACGCCGTCGTCGAACAACTGCTGGTGAGTATCTTTGCCGGCGGCCACTGCATCCTGGAAGGCGTCCCCGGCCTCGCGAAGACGCTGCTCGTGCAGACGCTGGCGAAGAGCCTCTCGCTGGAGTTCGGACGCATCCAGTTCACGCCCGACCTGATGCCGGCCGACATCACGGGGACGGACGTCATCTACGACGACCGGCAGACCGGGCAGCGCGAATTCAAGTTCGTGCAGGGACCGATCTTCACCAACATTCTGCTGGCCGACGAAATCAACCGCACGCCCCCCAAAACGCAGGCGGCGCTCCTGCAGGGAATGCAGGAGCGGCAGGTCTCGGCCGGCAACCACCACTATTCTCTGCCGCATCCGTTTTTCGTGCTGGCGACTCAGAACCCGATCGAACAGGAGGGGACGTATCCCCTCCCCGAGGCGCAGCTTGACCGGTTCCTGATGAAGGTCATCGTTGACTATCCGACGCGCGACGAGGAGCGGCAGATCTATCGCAGCAAGACCGGTGTCGAGCACGGCGAGCCGCAGCGCGTGCTCGGAGGCGATGAGGTGATCGAGTTGCAGGGGCTCATCCGCCGTATTCCGATCAACGACCTGCTCATCGACTACACCATGACGCTCGTCCGCGCCACTCGCAAGAACGACCCGGACGCACCCGATTTCGTCAAACGCTGGGTGCTGTGGGGAGTCGGTCCTCGCGGCGGCCAGTCACTCATTCTCGCGGCCAAAGCACGGGCGGCGCTCTACGGCCGCCCGGAGGTCTCCGTCGACGACCTGCGGGCGATGGCGGCGGCGGTGCTGCGGCACCGGATCGTCCTCTCCTACAACGCCGAGGCGGAAGGGGAGACCCCCGACAGCCTGATCGCACGGCTCGTCAAGTCGGTCCCGCTGCACGATGGAAAGGGGGCCGGCGATGGCCAGGTCCAGCGCGTACTTAAGGCCTGACATCATCGGCCGACTGGCGGCGATCGGCCTGCGTGCCGGGCTGCCGAAGGAGGGGAACATCGCAGGACTGCACCGCAGCCCTCTCCACGGACATTCTCCGGAGTTCGCCGACTACCGCAGCTACACCCCGGGCGACGATCTGAAGGGGCTGGATTGGCGCGTCTTCGCCCGGTCGGACCGGTTCTACGTCAAGCGGTTCGAGGAAGAATCGAACCTCCGCGCGCTGTTCATCGTCGACGGCTCGGCCTCGATGCGCTACGGCGAGCAGTATACCAAGTACGACTGTGCGGCGACGATCGCCACGTCGCTCGC
>CAZWGW010000149.1:0-12209 GCA_964633565.1 uncultured Planctomycetaceae bacterium | reverse complement strand
CCATTCAATTTGAACCGTGTTGCGGAAGTGCTCCATCTGCGCCTTGTACAGGCTCAAATAGGCATCCAACCTCTTTTCTGCAGTTATGTCGTCAACATTGTTCTCGCCCATCGGCACCCCTTCCATTCTGCTCGTAAAAGATCGGCTATATCAACCCGGACTTTGGGTCAACTCCCAAGGTGTAACAACGGGATCGGTGATTCGGACGTCAAAAAGCGTCCTTCGCTTCCTTCTCCGCTGTGCTATTGTCATCGACCCTCACACAAAGGAGTATGGTGTCCTCGTTGTCTTGAGCAGCGCGATGATCGTTTGCGCAACCTCGTCAGACCCCGCGTTCATCGCCGTCCTCCCCGCGCCCATACGCCTTCCCCAGCGCCTCCAGCATCGCCCGGTTGCGGGCGTCGTTCTCGCGGCGGATCAGCTCGAACCGCCGGTCGACGACCTCCTTCGGCCCGTGCAGCAGGTAGGGCATCGACTCGCGGATCGCGCGCAGCGTCAGCACCAGCCGTTCACTCGGCGTCATCCGCCGGTACATCTCCACCGTCTCGCGGCTCAGCATGCTCGCCTGCCTCCCGGACCCACATCAGTCAGCTTACTGTTTGTTCGAACGCGGGTGAAGACGTTTGCCGGTTTCCTCTGCGTCTTCCGCGTCTCCGTGGTGGTTTCAGGCACACGGCGGTGACGCAGAAGTGAGCTCGACAGGCACAAACCGGCTTATCTCCAGGGAGCGCCCCACACCACGCGAATGTCGGTCAGCAGGCCGACCGACTCCAGCAGGTCGGCATACGCCACGGCGGCGGCGCGTTTGTCGAAGCGCCGCATGAACACCCACTTCGGCGGCAGCTCGCGGGCCACAATCTCTGCGTCGATCGCGCCGCTGAGCTGGCCGTGCTCGACCATGAAGAACAGTGAATACTCCGCGCTCGACCGCGACGAGTACGGCCCGAACTCCTCCTCGGAGCCGTCCCGGTACAGGACCACGATGAAATAGCCGATCCGCGGCTCGGGGTCCGCGGCGTAGACGTCGAAGTCGTAGATCTGGTCGTTGTAGTTCGCCAGTAACAGGTCGGTGTTGTTCGACAGGTACAGGTCGCTCTGGTAGACCGGCGACTGCGCCTGGGCCGGGAGGATCGAAAGGCAGACGGCGGCGGCGGCAACGAGTGTCAGCGTGAGGAAGCGCGTGGACATGGGGGGCGTCCTTTCGTGGGGGTTGAAACGGGTCGTGACACGTTTCCTCAGCGCAGAACGCCCCGCAGTGTTACACGCAGATTTCGGCCGAAAGTCGCGGATTCCAAGACCGGGTATCGTAACCCGAAGCGTAAGCGAGGGGCTGAGTTGTGTCGTCGTTCAATGATCACGCCCCGTCGGGAGCGGCCGAGGCACCGGCGCAGAATTGGGCGGCACATTGACGACGACGCCCGAATTCCCGGCGAATTCGGCTACGGCGGCGGCGCCATCCACCGCGCCACCCACGCTCCCAGAACAAGCCCCTGCGCGACGATCTCAGGCTGCACCACCAGGTGCGCATAGGACGTGATCTCCGGCCGGAGGTAGATGAGACCGTCGATCGTGCCGGGCGCAGCCACCGCCGAAGCCCAGAATCCGAGCACAAGATACAGCCCTCCGATCGACAGACAGCGCCGGCCCCATCCCCAGACGCGGAGTGTGTCATAGAACGGGTAGAGCACGGCGGCAATCAACACGCCCCGCAGCACCTGGCCCGGTATGAACCACGTCATGGCGTGCGACCACAATTCCGGTTCGCCCGGGGTGCGCATGAACGTCGCGAAGACGGCCGCCTCCCCCTCGTAGAACGGCTTGGTGAGCAGTTCGTACGCCGCCGCACCCACGACGAGATACGAGACAACGTGGGCGATGGTCACCCTGACCGCAAAGCTGAGAAACCGTTTCACGTTCATCGGTTCGCCTCTCGTGCCGCAGGGGCCGCCCGGCAGGATAACGCCAACCGAGTCCCCCCGGATCAAATGCGGACACTGGATTGTTCACATTCCTGTCGCGATGATCCCCCCGCAATTGCCGCGTGTGCGTGGTGAGTCGGGGAGAACACCACAGAGTCGCGACAAACACAGAGATTTGTACGGGGAGGCGAACATGCAGACTGGGACGAGTCAGGGGTCAGCGGGTGCCTGGGGTCGGACTGCGGAACTCGACGGGCAATTCGAGGAAGGACGGCGTCCGTCCCGGCGCGCCGGGACACCCAGTGGGATTCGACGTCGACGCGTCTGGGGGCGCTCTGCCGGGAACGCCGAGTCTGAAGCCGCCGCGGGTTTGCCGGCAGATCGACCCCAGCCACCCCTCGTCGCCGCGTTCCTGCTCTTTATCCTCGCACTTTGCAGTACGCAGGCCCCCGCGGACGAAGTGCGAACAATCGCCGGCAACGGCAAGAAGGAACGCACCGGCGACGGCGGCCCGGCACTCCGCGCCGGCGTCGCCGAACCGTACGGACTTGTCGTGGGACCCGACGGCGCGCTCTACGTCTGCGAGATCTCCGGCCACGTCATCCGCCGCGTCGATCTGGCGTCGGGAGGCATCTCGACCGTCGTCGGCACCGGCGAATCGGGCAACGACGGCGACGGCGGTCCGGCCAGCAAGGCCCGCGTCGATCAACCGTACGAGGTGCGCTTCGACAATGACGGCAACCTCTACTTCGTCGACATGACGCAGAGCGTCGTCCGCCGCGTGGATGCGAAAACGCACGTCATCACCACCGTCGCCGGCAACGGCAAGCCGGGCTTCTCAGGCGACGGCGGGCCAGCGACGCAGGCACAACTGAAGCAGCCGCACTCGATTTGCCTCGACCACGCCGGCAACCTCTATATCTGTGACATCGGCAACCACCGCATTCGGGTCGTCAACCTGGCGTCCGGCACGATCGACACGTTTGCCGGCACCGGCGAGAAGAAATCAACCCCCGATGGCGCTCCGATCGACGGGACGCCGCTCAACGGCCCCCGCGCACTCGATTTCGACGGCGATCACTCGCTCTACCTGGCTCTCCGCGAGGGGAACGCCGTCTATCGCATCGACCTCCAGGCCCGGACCCTGCATCACCTCGCGGGGACCGGCGAAAAGGGCTACACCGGCGACGGCGGCGACGCCAGACTGGCGAAACTCTCCGGTCCGAAAGGGATCGCCCTCGGCCCCGGCGGCGACGTGTATCTGGCAGACACCGAGAGCCACACGATCCGCGTTATCCGCGCAAAGTCGGGGATCATTGAAACAGTCGTCGGAGACGGCCAGAAAGGGGACGGCCCCGATGGCGATCCCCTGAACTGCCGGCTCGCCCGGCCGCATGGCGTGTTCGTGGACAAAGCCAGGATAGTCTACATCGGCGACAGCGAGAGC
The DNA here is from genome assembly GCA_964633565.1 of uncultured Planctomycetaceae bacterium. Classification (GTDB taxonomy): domain Bacteria; phylum Planctomycetota; class Planctomycetia; order Planctomycetales; family Planctomycetaceae; genus CAZWGW01. The sequence goes on along the minus strand of CAZWGW010000149.1, from coordinate 8,843 downwards.
TATTGCGTCAGGGTCTTGAACAGAAGGTAGCGAAGGGAGCGAAGACGAGACTTTGAAATCGCTGGCGAATTCCTCGTGTTGAGAATCCATTGAAACGGACGTTGCGAAGAATCGAGAACGAGTAGTACGAGTCATGAAGCGTAGAGCTTCAATTCTCTTCGCTGCCTTTGCTTCCTTCTGTTCGTACCTTTTTCCACGAATCACAAGTCAGAACATCAGAACCTGGCGAGAATCGGCACAACCTCGGTCTGCAATTCCCCGCCCGTGACGTGAACAGTCCCCTTCACATCGACGTACACATCCACCTCGCTCCGCACGCCGAACTCGGGCAGATAGATCCCCGGTTCGATCGAGAAGCACGTCCGCCGCAGAATCGTACGGTCGTCGCGCGTCTCCAGGCCGTCCATGTTCGCGCCGTTGCCGTGTACCTCCTGGCCGATACTGTGTCCCGTACGGTGACGGAAATACTCGCCGTACCCGGCCTGCTCGATCACGGCCCGCGTCGCCTGGTCCACCTGCCAGCCCTGAATCGGCCGGCCCGCGGAGAACGCATCTCGGACGCATTTGATGCCGGCGTCACGCGCAGCAGCGACGATGTTGAAGACTTTGGTGAACTGCTCCGGCACAGTCTCCCCGACGAAGCCGGTGCGCGTGAGGTCGCTGTAGACGGAGCGGGGCCGGTCGAGCTTGGCCCACAGATCGATCAGCACGAAGTCTCCCCTGCGTATGCGCGTGTCGGCCCCCTGCCCCGTTTCGTAGTGCGGCAGCCCGCTGTTCGGGCCGCGGCCGACAATCGGCGGGTGGTACGTCGTGCACTGGTGCGCCGCAAAGTGGTCCATGATGGCGTCGCGCACTTCGGTCTCCTCGATGCCGCCGGTCGAGCGCACTCTCTCCGCGATCAGTTTCCAGGCGACGTCGTAGGCGGCGTCGGTCACTTTGGCCGCGGTGAAGTGCATCTGCTCCTGCTCGTCGTCCCAGGCCGCTTCGAAGATCTGGATCAGGTCGCCGGACGAGACGACGTCGACGCCGCAGGATCGGACGAGTTCAACCGTCCCGGCGTCCACACGCGAAACATAGGGGTTGGCGTTGCGCGGCGAATACTCCATCGCGACGGTCTTCGAGCCGCGGAAAAGCTGCGCTACGCCCGCCTCCAGTTCCTGCCACTTGAGGTAGATCGTCTTGCCGCCGGGCAGAAAGTCCAGGACGGAGTCTTCGATGCGGTGGACGAGTTTGTGCGGTTCCCCCTGCGCGGGGACCCAGTAGAACCAGCGGCGGGAGCCGGTGACGTCGTCCGGGAAGCCGACGATGCGCCGGGCGAGAATATTGAGGCCGCGGAAATCGTAGAGCAGCCAGCCGTCGACGCGGAGGTCGCGGAGGGCGGACTGGACGGCGGGGAGGTGGAACATGTCGCATTCCTGTGAATTGAGTTTCAACAAGGGGTCGAAGTCTGAGCAACGGTATCGTCTCACCCTGTGAATTGCAGTATAATTGGCGACCGGAGGATTTCATTCGGTGTCGCCATGAAATGAGCACCGTCCAGCACGTACGAATCCTCCAATGGAGACATCTGATGGTTGCCTATGGTCGCGTCAGGAACGGTGTTGTCGTCTTCGACAACGGCTCGAAGCTCCCGGAAGGACAGGAAGTCACAATTCTGACGCCGCCCAATTTGCCGGTCGCTTCACTCGATGAACTCGGGCGCCAGCATACGGTCCTCGACATCGCACCGGTCAGTCTGGGGTTGATCAAGCAACCGCTGACGGCGGATGACGACATACTTGGGGAAATGCTGGACGAGCAGCAATGATCCACGGGCTTGATACGGGCTTTCTCGTGGCGGCGGAGGTGATTGAGCACTCCCATCACTCCACGGCTCGGTCGACGCTGGCCCAACTTGTGTCGGCAGGCGACCAGTTTGCCATCGCGCCCCAGATCCTCGCGGAGTTTATGCATATCGTTACCGATTCCCGTCGCTTCTCTCAGCCGCTCGAAATGCATGCGGCCCGAGATATTGCGGAGCAATGGTGGTTGGCGGTCGACGTTGTCCATGTGTTTCCCGCGGATGCCGCGATTCAGCAGTTCCTTTCCTGGCTCCAACAGTTCTCATTGGGCCGCAAACGGCTGTTGGACACCCTCCTCGCGGCGACATACCAGCATGCTGGCATTCAGTCGCTGCTGACGACCAACGAAGCTGATTTCAGCGTGTTTGGCGTGTTTTCGTGCATTGTGCCATAATCGCAAGCCGCCAGTGCGCAAACGAATCTCGGGTGTTGCGTGCGATTTGTTCGAGCGAGTGACAAAGGAATCATTGATGAACAACAACAGCCGACTCGCGCTCATCGTGTTGTTCGCCGCCCTCCCCTCCCTCGCCCGTGCCGGCGACTGGACGCAATTCCGCGGCCCCGGAGGGCTGGGCGTCAGCGACGAAACGGGCGTTCCGGTCCACTGGTCGGCCAGCGAAAACATCGTCTGGAAGCAGGACCTTCCCGGTCCGGGCGCGTCGAGTCCCATCACATTGCGGGGCCGGGTCTTCGTCACCTGCTACTCCGGCTACGGCCTGGAACCGGCGGCGGGGGATCAGCAGAACCTGCGGCGGCACTTGCTCTGTTTTGATCGTGCAACCGGCGACTTGCTGTGGAGAAAGGAGTTCGAGCCGAAACTTCCCGAGCACGATTACCAGGGGGAAGGCTCCTACCACGGTTACGCCGCCAGCACCCCCACGACGGACGGCGAGCGGCTGTACGTGTTCTTCGGCAAGTCCGGCGTCTTCTGCTTCGACCTCGACGGCAACCAGGTCTGGCAGACAAGCGTCGGCGACGGGACGAACGGCTGGGGTTCCGGAACGTCGCCCGTGCTGCACGGCCGCCTGCTGCTGATCAACGCCAGCGTCGAAAGCGGGTCGCTCGTAGCTCTCGAGAAGTCAACCGGCGCCGAAGTGTGGCGCGCGGGGGGCATCCATGCCGCATGGAACACGCCACTCCTCGTGGCGGGCGAGGACCGGAACGAACTCCTGGTCAGCGTCGAAGGCCGCGTGCTGAGCTTCAACCCCGATGACGGCCAGCCCTTGTGGAACGCCGACGGCGTGCACCGCTACGTCTGCCCGAGCATCGTGGCGCACCAGGGCGTGGCCTACGCGATCGGCGGCGGGCACACGTCGCTCGCCGTACGCCTCGGCGGCAGCGGCGACGTCACCGGGTCGCACGGCGTGTGGCGAAAGTCCAAAGGCTCGAACGTCGGCTCGCCCATTTACCACGAAGGGCATCTCTACTGGGCCGGCGACGGCGGCGGATATGTCTGCTGCCAGAACGCGGCGGACGGCGAAACGCTGTTCGAAAAGCGGCTGGAACCGGAATCGGGAACGATCTGGGCCTCGCCCGTGCTGGCGGACGGCAAGCTGTACATCGTGTCGCAGCACAACGGCGCCTATGTGGTCGCCGCAAAACCCGAATTCGAACTGCTGTCCCACAATGTCTTGGAAGACGACGACAGCCGGACGAATGCCTCCCCGGCGATCAGTGACGGACAGCTTTTCCTGCGGACGGACCGGCGATTGTACTGCATCGGGTGGAAGTGAACGCGGCCCTTTCGCTCGCGAGCGTCGACGCAGCGTAATCATTGCAGCCGATCCGCGTTCGTGCGGTGTGCACCGACGCACGCGGAAGCAGGAACTTCCGATTTCCTTGTCGAGTCATAATTTCTCTGTCACTCCCGTGACCCCGATGGCGGTAGCTGAATTGTGGGAGTCTCGGCCCCTGCCAGTTCAATGTCGGGAGCGGCAGCCATGACTCGTTCTTCACATCAGGCTCAGGGTCCCGGGGATCGACCTCAGGACTACGTCTCATCCCCGGTCATCTGGGCAAAACTCGTGCTCGGACATCCGGAGTCCGGCGACGAGATCCCGGTCTACAAGCCAGAGGATGCCGTCCCGGTCGATGAGGCGGCCCCCAGCGCAGAACGTATTGCGCCAACTCACGTTGCGCCAGACCACTGATCCTGTTTCAGTTCCGCGACCCTTGTTGCCACACACCGCCGCGATCGGTCGTGACGCGGAAGGTCCGCCTGCTACAATGAGCCCCGGGAGGACTTTCCATGCAGGTTTCGATCACGTACTGCACGCAGTGAAACTACAAGCCGAAAGCCGCCGGTCTGGCGGATGCGATTCGAAAGGCGACGGGCCTCGAGGCGAAGCTGATCCCCGGCGGCGGCGGCATTTTTGACGTCGCCGTGGACGGACGGACGATCTACTCCAAGCACGAGACCGGCCGATTTCCCGGCGACGATGAGATTGTGTCGCAATTGAAGCAATAATCCCCGAGTCTGGGCGATCTGGCCGCGCGGTTGTGAAAGTTGTTTCGCCGCTACTCAGGTGTCGGAGCGTCCTCCGGAGTTTGAGCAGCCAGCCACGCACGCCACCGAACCGCCTCGGTGTTGTCACCAGCGTCGTCAGCTCGCTTGAGAAGTTCTGTTGCCAGTGTGGCCTTCTCGGCCTCAGCCGTTGCGTTCGCGAACTCGGTGCGGAGCCAGTGCAGCCGGTCCGTGGCGACGTAACCGGGAAACGGAAAGTCAGGCCACGGAGCGGGCCGGGCTGCGAGTTCCTGCCGTTTCTGCTCCCACGTCGACTCGTCCCATTTGACGAAAGCCCCTTCGTCGTCGAGTTGACCTCGAACCGCAACCTGGGCCCAGAGTTCGAGCAGGTCGGGCGGAATGCTCAACCGATCCGGGGGCGGCAATCGATCCACTGTGCACCCGAGTCGATAATCGCTCCAGACCCATCCAAATTCCGCCTGGTAAAAACTCGGCCCGCTCACGCCGCGCTGGATAGCGTTTTCCGTCGTTGTATCAAGCAATTCCACGTTGCCTCGATCGTCAAGAATCGAGACGAAGCGGCCGTCCGGTGCGAAGCTGCTGAGGTCGGGATGATATTTCTGACCCTTTGGCGGCTGGAGTCGCTTCCATGTGCCGGAATTAAAAATCTGGCCGGAATTGTCGACGACTCGATCCCCCAGTCTCGGGTTCAGCGGACCCCACGAAAAATTCGCCGATCCGGGGAGCACAGCGACCGAAGTGGCTGTTGCAGCCCGGAAAATTTCGGTACTGGTGTAGGCCCAACTCACCGCAACCTGATCGTCAGCGACCAATAGAAAATCGGGGGTTTCGAAGGCGGCCCCGCCACTGATTGGTCCCGTCGTTCCGGTGAGCTGCCATGACGCTGTATCCCAGAAATGAACATAGTACGTGCCGGGAAGGATCGTCGATGCAGAGAAGTCTGACTCGATTCCCGAGATGGTCGCCACCGCGTGTCCGCTGGGGGCCACCATTGCGGAGCGATGCAGAGAACCATATTTCTCGTCATGGCTCAGTCTGGCAATAAGCCGCCCTTCGTCGGCTGAAAACACGTGGTATATTTTCTCCCCACCAAACGGGTCGTGCATACCGACCCATCGGCCAGTGCCAATGAAATCATAGTCTGCATCGATCCTGGACAATCCCAATCGCGCGACAAAGCGACCTGTTTTCGCGTCCCATAATTCGACAGGTTGATCTGACGCGTGCGTTTCCCAGGGGCCATCCCAGCAGGTCAGAACCCTGTCGTAGGAAACCAGAATCTTGGTCAAGGGAGCGAACTCCACTGCAACGGTCGTCGACCGGTTTGCGTCTATCGACTCAATGGGCCGAGTCCGAGGATCGATCGCAGCGCGAAACGCCCCGTCCGAGGTCTCCCACAACCGGATGACGCCATCCTTGGAGTGCGTGAATGCCGTGGCTCCATCCGGGCTCAGTCCTGATTCGATCACCTCCTCGTTCTCGCGGCGGAGTACGGCGATCTGCCGGCCCGTGAACGGGTGCCACAAACGAGCCGAGTTGTCGGCGCCGCGCGTGAGCAGCCGGTGCCCGTTCGGCGCGATCGCCGACCGCTCGATGTACTGACCATCATGTGTGATCGGCGGAAGGAGCGGGGCAAATTTCTGACCGCCGGCGAGGACCGCAGCCGAGACGAACTCTCGAAGTTCGTCACGTCGTGGATCATCATCGTCGGACAAGCTGAACGTTTCCGGTGGAATTTCGGTGTCGTCCAACTTCGCTGCCGGGACGACGATCGTACGTGCCTGTTCGTGACCGCCCGGAAGTGCTTTGAGCGTGCGGCACAACCGCAACAATGCAATCGGCAAGTCGGCCCTGAGTTCCGCGAGGTCGGCATCCACCTGGAGATTGTTGGCCAGACGCTCTGCAGACCGGCGCGAGTCTTCCGCTCTCTCCAAAGTTCCCCACAGGTAGGCCCGGTTTCGCTCGGAGATCCGGTATTCGTCGACTGCCTCCTTTCGCTTCTCCTCGGCCAACACCTCCGCCCGCCTCGCTTTGATCGCCAACCAGCCGCTTGCCATCGCGGACACAATCAGGAGCACCGCAAACGCCGCCGCGGTCGTCAGCGCCGCCCGATTCTTGCGGGCGAACTTCCGCAGCCGGTACGCCGCACTTGGCGGCACCGCCTGGACCTGTTCTCCGGACAGGTAACGCTGCACGTCCGCCGCGAACCCGTCCGCCGTCGCATAGCGGCGATGCCGGTCCTTTTCCAGCGCCTTCATTACAATCCAGTCGATCTCCCCGCGCATCAGTCTCGTCAGTTTGTTCGGGTCCGACTGGCGCACAGCGGCGATCGAAGCTTTCATCTGCGACGTGCTCAGCCGCTGGCTCGGCCGGGGCGGCTCATCCTCGCGCACAATCCGCAGGACCTCATCGAGCGCCGCCTGTTTCAGCCGCTCCGGCTCGACGGGTGGGCTGCCGGCGAGGAGTTCGTACAGCAGCACCCCCAGCGCATACACGTCGGCCCGTGTGTCGATGTCCAACTGATTGAACGTCGCCTGCTCCGGCGCCATGTACGCGGGCGTCCCGATCAGCGCCCCGAAGCCGGTGTAGAGCGTCTTCTCCGTCAGTTGCTGCCCCACGGCCTTGGCCACGCCGAAGTCGATCACTTTCGGCACCGGACGTTCATCGTGCAGCGCCACCAGCACGTTCGACGGTTTGATGTCCCGATGGATGATCCCTTTCGAATGCGCATGCTGAATCGCCTGACAGACAGGGACGAACAGTTCCAGCCGCTCGCGGGGGGAGAGTCGACGCGCATCGCAAAACGTCGTGATGGGCGTCCCTTTGACCAGTTCCATGACGAAGTAGGGCCGGCCCGAGTCGGTGGCCCCGGCATCGAGGACTTTAGCAATATTGGGATGGTCCATCAGGGCCAGGGCCTGCCGTTCCGCCTCAAACCGCCCCAACACCGCCCGCGAGTCCATACCCGCTTTGACAAGCTTGAGCGCCACGCGGCGGCGGATCGGTTCAAGCTGGTCCGCGACCCAGACGGTCCCCATCCCCCCCTCGCCGATCTGCTCCAGCAGCTTGTACCGGCCGGCAATGACGGCCCCCGCCTGTTCCCCGCCGGGGACGTATGTGGCGGTTTCCGCTGCCGGAGAGGCCTCCAGCTCCATGAAACTCCCCACTTGCGGATGGGCCGCCAGCAGGCGATCCACGCGCCCGCGTAAGTCGGAATCGTCGCCGCAGGCGGCATCCAAATGGGCGGCGCGCTCTTCCGGTGTCTCTTTCTCCAGGGCGGCAAAGAAGATGGCTTCGGCAGGTGATTGCCCGGTCATGGTGAGGACTCCCTCAGGTCGGTTGATGTCCTTCTACCATGCGAGAAAATGGTTCAAACCCCCTCACGGTCGGCAGGATTTTCTTCGGCCCCTTCGTCCTGCAGTTCGCTGAACAGCCACGTCCGCGCGTACGCCCACCACCGCTCCGCGCTGGCGACCGAGATCCCCAGGGCCGCCGCCGCCTCGGGAATGGACAGCCCGGAAAAGAACCGCAGCTTGACCAGTTCCGCCTTGTCCGGCTCCTCTGCAGCAAAGCGGGTGAGCACATCGTCGAGGGCCAGCAGTTCGTCCGGAGTTTCAGTGATGCGGTGATTGTCGCGGAGAGGCACGCGGCGGCGCTCGCCACCGTGGCGGACGGTCTGCTTGCGTCGGGCATTGTCCACCAGGATGCGCCGCATCGCCTCGGCCGCTGCCCCGAAAAAGTGGCCGCGATGGTCCCACTGCCCGCCTTGACCGTTCCCAACGAGTCGCAGATACGCTTCGTGGACCAGGGCCGTCGGCTCCAGCGTTTGTCCGGCCTTTTCCTGCGCCAGTCGCTGCGCTGCCAGCCGGCGCAATTCCTCATACACCAGCGGCAGTAACTTCGCCGCAGCATGCGGGTCGCCTGCCTCGATGGCCGACAGAACACGGGTCACGTCATTCATGCGATTGGCAGTCTCTCAGAACTCCCTTGGACGCTCCCGGAACACGACCCCGTCAGCACATCGGCCGGTGTCGACTTCTGGTATTCTACCAACACAACGATGCTCCCGGAGCCGTACCATGTCCCGATTGACGCTGATCTGCATTTCTTTGTTCACACATACCGCGTTTGCCGATGACGCATCGGCGAAGCTGGAACCGCTGGTCCGCGTCGTCGACCTGAACGCCGGCGAGTCGACCGTGGTCACTTTGTGCGACGGCTCACAGGCGCAGGTCAAACTGGTCAACGTCGCAGAAACGCGCGACGACGTCTGTTTTGCCGTTCGCCGCGCAGACGTCACCGTCGAGGCCAACGGCGAGACCGCGACCATCGTGTCGGCGACATACAACCTCCCGACGCTGGTCGGCGGCGTGCAGATCGACTGCTCGATCACACGGGGTTACAACAGCAACGGCGATCCGGAATTCTGGGGACTCGACAAGGACGCCCGTCTGCGACTGTGGCCCGCCGGCTCCCCCTGGATTGCTCCGGAGAACTTTGTCTATCCTGTCAAACAG
>CAZWGW010000148.1:0-12373 GCA_964633565.1 uncultured Planctomycetaceae bacterium | reverse complement strand
GGAATGCGGCGTCCCATCGTGCGCCCGGCGCGACGGAGATGAACGCGCCGCGCAGGCACCGCATCAGCGATTGCGGTGGAGTTTGCCGCGTCGAGCCGGTATCCTTGGTCGTCGCAGAGTCACCACCGAGCGTCTGGATGCCAGCGCCATGTGCCATTCCCCGGCGGTTCGACGCGTTCGGCGATTGCTGTTGATCGCCGTACTCTTCGGGAGGGCAGGGGATGTCCGGGCCGACGACGAAGCCCCCGCACAATCCCCCACGGCCGACGAGCGCCAGGCCGCTGCCGCGCTCGATGCGATCGGCGCGACGCTGCGGATCAACGGGCAGTTCCAACTCGTGTCGGTCTCGCTCCTGAACGGCGACGCCGTTACAAACGACATCCTGGCCCACATCGGCCGGCTCAAGGACCTGCAGACGCTGTCGGTGACGGGACTGAAGATCACCGATGAAGCTCTCCAGCAGTTTTCCGGACTGAAACGGCTCACCACGCTCACGCTACGGGACGTTGCCGCCACGGACGAGGGGATCGCGCGCCTGCAGGCCGCACTCCCGGATTGCCGCATCCGGCGGTCGACGTCGGCCACAGGGATTCGCGGCGCTCCCAACGGTTTTGCCGCGGCCGATGCGGCTCGAGTCGCGGCCGACCGACAGGCCGCGCTGGCCGCCGCGAGGGAGCGCTTCGGTGTCGGCCGCGCGCCCGTCCCGGCGGACCCATTCGGACCGCCAAGTCCCTACTACGCGAGGTTTGCGCTGAATTTCCTCATGCGCGAACTGCTCAAGACTGACGCGCAGATCGAAATTGAACTCACCGCTCAGCAGTGGGACGCCCTGCAGAGCCTGCAGGCCGATGGCGCGGCGGCGACCGGGGAAATCGGGCAGAGGATCCGCGACCTCGGGCAGCAGTCGACCGTCGAAGAGCAGAACCGGCTTCGCGAGCAATTGCGCACCGAACTGGAACAACTGCAGGTGGCGGCCGAAGAGCGGATCAAGGCGCTGCTGTCGGCCGAACAGTTCCAGCGGCTGCAGCAGCTCGCGTGGCACACGCGCGGCCCGTTGATGCTCCTGGATCCGGCGTTCACGGAAGATCTGGGGTTGAACGACGCCCAGCAGGCGCGGATCGACGCCGTGCGGGACGCCGAGCGCCGTGTGATCGAGCAGCTTGCCGACCCGGACCTGCGCTCGAGCACGTCGCGTGCACGGGGGCTGCCGACGTCCCAATGGAGCGACCAGCTCCTCGCCGTTCTGACAGACGAGCAACGCGCCGCATTTCGGCAGAAGCTCGGCCCCCCACCCGAGACCGACGTGGAACGGATCGGCCAGCACGTGTTCGCGCTGCTGGATACGAACGGAAACGAGGAGTTATCGGAGGACGAATGGGGGTCGGCTGATACAGGGAGACTGTTGTCGTTGCCGCGCAGCCGCGTCCGCACGACACTCCCCTTGGGTCGCGCAGAGTTCGTGCGCCTCTTCGTCAGCTTGCGCGAGCAGCCGCACGGCCGCGCGGCACCGGGCTTTTGACCATGCGTCGTCAGCAAGAGGCGGGGCGTTTGTCGTGCTGCCTTGAGGCATCCGTAACGGATGTGGCTTGGCCAACTGCGCAGCGCGCAAACTCGCGAGATGTCCTGATTGACATCGAGCGTCAGTTACTCGACGATCTGATCTCCGCGGTCGGCCTGCTCGTCGAGTAGCCCGCCCGACGATCGGCGCTTCGTAGTTCCAATCCGCGTGCGCCACTCACCGCACGTGATGCAACCCGGCATACTCGGTCGACCACCAATGATCACCAAAGTTGTCATCGAGAACTTCAAACGATTTGAACGTGAGGTGTTCGAACTCGACGACACGATTGTCCTCGCTGGTCCCAACAACAGCGGCAAGTCGACTCTCCTGCAAGCGCTTTCGACATGGTCCCTCGCGCTCGAGCGCTGGAGACTTGGCAAGGGGCGACCGACGGATGAATCGGGAGTACGTCGACCGAAGCATCGGGCCAAAGTCCGAACGGGACAACCAGTGACAAGAAAGGATTTCACCGCCATTCCGCTTCGCGAGTTCGGCCTCTTGTGGAACAAGACCCTCACGGCACTCTCGAAAGGTGACCTCGCACACGGACAAAAACCTGGCGAGCCACGGTTAATCCATATTACCGTCAACGGGACTGAAGGCCTTACGCGCGAGGACCCGTGGTCATTGACGATGGAGCTGCGCTACCAGAGTACCGAGCAGATTTACGTCAAGCCTGTCGGCATACCGGATACGGGTGAACCGCCGCCACAAGCAGACAGGCTCGCCGTAGTGCATTGCCCGCCATTCTCAGGAATCGGCGCTGAAGAAACGCGAATGGACAGGGGTGCGCAAAACCTGGAAATTGGCAAAGGGAAACCCGGCGACATCCTCAGGAATCTTCTCTTGGATGTGGCACAAGATCCTGCGCTTTGGAACAGCTTGGTGAATGATATCAGGGAATTATTCCACATTACGCTGCTAGCACCATATTACACCGAAGCAATTCCATTCATCTTGTGTGAGTATCTCGCCGGCATTCCAGGGTCAAAGCGTAAGCGTGGCCTGCCTCGACTCGATATCGCTTCCGCTGGTAGCGGGTTTCATCAAGTGCTATTGCTCCTCACGTTCTTCTACGCTCGTCCGGCGTCTGTTCTACTGTTGGACGAACCTGATGCACACCTTCATGTTATCCTGCAACGTCAAATATACGATCGACTACGAATTGTCGCGTCACAGCGCCAGTGCCAGTTGCTGATTGCAACGCACTCCGAAGTGATTCTTGACGCCACAACGCCCACGCGTGTGCTGTCATTTCTGGGGCAGCCACACCGCCTGATCAAAGACCATCAGCGCGACCAGGTACGGGAAGCGATGGGGAGGTTGACGACTCTTGATCTGCTCCTGGCCGAGCAGGGAAGGGCAGTACTGTACTGCGAAGGCCAATCCGACTTTGATATCCTGCGTGCGTGGGCCGAAGTATCCAGGCATCCCGCCAAGCAGTTCTTTGATTCGCCGTTCTTTCATGCGAACGAGGGACGGAATCCGCGCGAAGCCCGAGGTCACCTGTTTGCTGTCCGCGCCATCCATCCGGACATTAAGGGCCTTTTGTTGCTTGATGGCGATAATCGTGGGTTGTCGGATCATGAAGTCAGTATCGCCGGGCTGACGGTTCGTCGGTGGACTCGCTACGAGATCGAGAACTACTTGCTCGTTCCCGAGGCCATTAGACGCTTGCTCAGTCCAACGGGAGACCTGTTTCTCGCTGAACAAGGCCGGAAGGCACTCGAATTCCTGCGTCAGCAACTTCCGCCCGTCTTTTTCGACAACCCCTTGGCAGACTCAGCTGCCGTTGTCAATGTCCCGGCATCCAAGCAGATTCTGCCCCAAATGTTCCAAGCTGCCGGGCGACCACTGGAGAAGAGCGAGTTTTTCCTGATCGCACAGTGCATGAAACCAAACGAAATCCATCCCGAAGTGGTCAATGTGCTGGATTTGATCTCCGACCTACTGCCAAACACAAACCAGACTGGATCGGACAATGAGGCGGAGGGTGCAGAGGAATGGACTTCCGAGTCACAAGAGTGAATAGGATGGGAAGGCCCGATCATCTGGCGTTGAACTTTGCTGTTGTCGTCGAAATGCCTTTCCGGGTCGATGGGACACTTTCAGAACAACCGGTTCAGCCCGTTCAGCGCCGCCACCCGGTACGACTCCGCCATCGTCGGGTAGTTGAACGTCGTGTTCACAAAGTAGCGGATCGTGTTGTTCGGCGGCGGTTGGCTCATGATCGCCTGGCCGATGTGGATGATCTCCGACGCGTTCGCGCCGAAGCAGTGGATCCCCAGCACCTCCAGCGTCTCGCGATGGAACAGGAGCTTGAGCATGCCGACCGTGCGACCCGTGATCTGCGCGCGGGCCAGGCTCTTGAACTGCGAGTGACCGACCTCGTAGGGGATCTTCGCCGCCGTCAGTTCGCGCTCCGTCTTGCCGAGCGAACTGATCTCGGGACTGGTGTAGATGCCGGTCGGGATGTCGCAGATTGCGGGGAGGTCTGCTTCCCCCAGCAGATGGCTGGATGCATGGCGCCCCTGCATGTAAGCCGCGCTGGCGAGGGCCGGGATGCCGATCACGTCCCCCACGGCGTAGACGTGCGGGACGCACGTCTGCATGTGCTCGTTGACCGGGATGTTGCCCCGGTGGTCCGGGGTCACGCCAACCGCTTCGAGATTGAGGCCGTCGGAGTTGCCGGTGCGTCCGGCGGCCCAGAGCAGCACGTCGGTCTTGAGCTTCTTCCCCGATTTGAGGTGCAGGATCACGCCGTCGTCCACGCCCTCGACGCGTTCATACTCCTCGCCGTCGCGGATCAGGACGCCCCGCTCGCGGAGGTGGTAGCTGAGGGCGTCGCAGATCTCGTCGTCGAGGAACTCCAGCAACTGGGCGCGGGTGTTGACGAGGTTCACCTTGCTCTCGAGATTGCGGAACATCGAGGCGTATTCGCAGCCGATCACCCCCGCGCCGTAGATCGTGATCGATTTGACGGGGAATTTAAGCGAGAGGATCGTGTCGCTGTCGAAGACGCGGGGGTGGTCGAAGTCGACGTCGGCGGGTCGGTAGGGGCGCGCCCCGGTGGCGATGACGAACGCCTCTCCCCGGACGTGAATGCAGCCGCCGTCGGGATGGCAGACCTGGATGTTGTGGTCGTCGACGAACCGACCCACGCCGTGCAGGATCGGGACGTCGTTGCGTTCGTAGAACGTCGTCCGCATGCCGACCTGTTTCTCGATCACCGATCGCGCCGACCGGAGCAGTTCGGGGATCGTGAGATGGATCGAGATGTTGTGGTGCCGGTAGAGCGGGTTGTTGTTGACCTCCATCATCTGAAAGATGGCGTACCGCAACGCCTTGCTGGGGATCGTGCCGACGTGGGTGCAGTTGCCGCCGATGAGGTGATGGCGCTCGATGACGGCGACCCGCCTGCCGTGCTTGACGGCCTGCATGGCAGCCCCTTCACCCCCGGGGCCGGTGCCGATGACGACGACGTCGAATTCAAAGTCGGCCATGATTCTCGACTGCCTCACGCTGCGGGCGGGTGGACTGTTGCCGGAGCGGCGGAATTGACGGACCACGCGAGGATCAATCCGGCGATCGTCCAGAACAGCAGGTGGTACGCCCCCATGTACAGTTTCCACAGGGCGTCAATCTGCCACCAGACGACGTCGCCGCCGTCCATCAGCAGCGCGGCCGTGAGACCCGCCAGCGCAGTGAATCCGACGCGCTGCGAGTAACGAGGCAGGGCAGGGGCGGCCCGCTGGAGAAGGAGCGTCATCAACACGATCGCCGCCACATTGAGGACGAAGCCGCCGACCATGATCCGCGGATCGAGCAGCGGTCGGCCGTTTGCCGCGAGGACATGCACGAGCGCCACGGGCCCTTCGGCGGTCAGTTTCTCCGCGGCCGCCTGGTCGTCATTGAAGCCCGGCACAAAATAGACGCCGTTATCGGGGAAATGTTTCCGGAGCGCGGCGCGGGCCGTGTCCTGTTCCGCGGGCTGCTTCCAGATGGCGGTGGCGTAGGGGAGCGCGCCCCCCCACCACAGAAAGCCGAACATGTAGAGCACGATCGACGAAATGGCGATGCCGAGGAGGGCGCGTTTCATGTGGAAGACCATCGACTGGGACCCGCGGATGCGATCCGCGGGCTTTGGTGGGAAGCTGCGACTCGACCTATCGCTGATTCACGAGTTTGCCGACGACGTCGTCCAGTTCTTTGAGTCCTTGCTCACGGTCGACCTCGTAGAAGCCGGTCCGGAAGTGCGCGACCTTGCCGTCGGGACCGATCACGATCCACAGCGGCAACGGCTCGTCGAACTGCGTCGGGTCGCCGAACGCCTTGAGCACTGCGCCGTCGTTGTCGGCCGCGATCTCGTAGCCGAGGTTCATGAACGTCTTCAGTTTTCGCGCCGCGCGCCGGGCCTGCCCGGCCGTTGACGGGTCCCGCAGCCGGCGGTCGACCGACACGCCGTAGACCACCGCGCCCTGCTTGCCGCGCCGGTTCAACAGGAAGTCGAGATAACCGATCTGGCCGTACGGCTCTTCGAGCGGCTCATCGCGGTAGTCCCACAGGTGCAGCACGAGTGTCTTGCCGCGATAGGCGTCCGCGGCGATCGGTTTTCCATCCAGGCTCGTCAGGACGAATTCGGGGGCGGACTGGCCGACAAACCGCCGGGCCAGCTCTTCGACGGATCTTGCACGCTGCTGCTGTGCCTGCACGTCGCGGCTGATGACCGCTGCGAGTCGGGCAAAAGGAGTTTCTGCAGCGTCCAGCTGGACCTGTTCCAGTACGGCGACGCACGACTGAATCTGTGTCGGCGACAGGGCAGGGGAGTCGGCCTGTTCCGACCGCCCGAGTTCCGTCTGCAGGGCGAGCAGCGTTTCGGCAGCGGTCAGTGCGCGCAAGGCGGCTGCGGGAACGAGTTGCTGCGGCGGGTCGCTCCGCCAGTTGAGTTCGAACTGTTCCCCCTGTCCCATCGTCAGCCGCTGGACGCCGTCGACGATCAGACCGCTCGACGCTTCCACGTTCGCGGTGTAGCTCCGCCCCCGGCCGGTCGGGGTGGCTTCGACCTGCCAACAGGCGCGCCCCCCCACCTCGCGGCTGCGGAGGACCGTGTAGCGGTATTCCCCCTCGGTCCACGCAGCCTCCTCGGCGAGACGGGAGTGCTGCGCGAACAGTGGCACGGGGAGTTCCAGCAGGTGCGGCACCTCGCGATGCCGATACAACAGACGGACGGGCGGCCCGGCCGCGATCCCGGTCTGGAACGAGATCAACCGGCGGCCATACCGTTCCGGCCAGGCGACCCCGCCGCCGCCGTCCTCATTAACCAGAAAGACCACGGCAGTCTGTTGATCGGTGGTTGGCGTCACGAGGCAGACGACGTCGAAGCTCTTGACGGGGGTGCGCTGCCCGTCCCGATCGATCTGCACGAGCGTCCCGGTTGAGCGGATTTCGGATGTCGGCCCGGCATCGGCGGCCAGACATGCCACGAGGAGCGAAGTCGCCAGGCAAGCCATCGAAAACTCTCCGCGTTGAGGAGGCCGGCGTTCCCGGCCGGGGGAGGGGAGCGGCCTCCCCGTTCGATCCGTGGCCTATCTTCGCGTCCGCCCGGCACGACGACAAGGATTGACGTTCATCGTTCCTTCATCACGCCGGTTGACGCTGCCGCGCGGGACCAATAACCTGAGTCGTAAGGCAGGGCGATTCCGCAGCGGACGGGGCCCCGCCGCAGCTTCAACGGGGAGTGCGTCCATGAGTACGGTGCGAGCGGGGCAGGGGAATTCGACGCGGACCGCGGCACGGTCGAAACGGAGCATGCGCGGCCGGCTTGTGGTCTCCGGTTGCGGGTTCCTCATCACTTCGGCCGCATGGCTTGCTGCGCAGGAGGCCGGCCCGACGCCGGGCCAGCGTATTCCCGCAGGTGCGGCTGCGGGCGCAACGACCGAGCGCCAGCAGGCCGTGATCGAGAGGATGCCGCTCGTGACCCGGCCCGCGCAGACTTACCAGGTTCCGCTGCACCTGGAACCGGTGACCTCGCTCGACCTCGTGGCGCAGGTGGACGGAGTGGTCGCCGCGATTTCGGTCAAGGCGGGAGACAGGATCTCGGCACAGTCGGAAGCATTGCGGCTGGAATCGACGGAGCGGCAACTGGAATTCGATCGGGCGAAGGCCGCATACCGCGCGGCCCAGTT
The DNA here is from genome assembly GCA_964633565.1 of uncultured Planctomycetaceae bacterium. GTDB lineage: Bacteria > Planctomycetota > Planctomycetia > Planctomycetales > Planctomycetaceae > CAZWGW01. Next base: position 4,627 of record CAZWGW010000148.1, on the reverse strand, counting down.
GGAGCAGGCGGCGGCGAGCGCCCAGGCGGCGGAACTGGCGACCGCAAAGCTCGACGTCGCCAAGTTCGAATTGCAGCTCGCGCAGCACCGCCTCGACCAGACGATGATTCGCGCGCCGTTCACCGGCACGATCACCCGCATGTACGTCGTTCAGGGGCAGTTCGTCCGCGCCGGCCAGCCGCTGGCGAATCTGGCCGACGTGACCAGAGTCGTGGTCGAGATGCCCGTCGATCGCAAGGGGGTGCAGTCCGGGGCGGCGATGAGCGTCAAGGTCGAAGACGCCACGGCCAACGGCACGCTCGAAGCGGTGCTCCCCCTGGCCGAGCGGTTTGAACCACTGCGCGACCTGTTCCTGTCGATCGCGTCGGGCCGCGTCGTCATCGACAATTCCTCGGGACAGTTCAGCGTGGGGCAGACGGTGTACTCGGACATGATCCCGCGGCAGCCGGTGGTGGAGGTCCCGATGGTGACGGTCGGCAATACGCCGGAAGGCCGGCGCAAAGTGCAGGTCATCCGCGAAGGCTTCGTGCGGGACGTGCCGGTGGAGTTGCTCGGGCAAGTCGGGGACACGCACATTTTCGTCACGGGCCGCTTCGGCGCCACGGACGAACTCATCGTGAAGACGTCCGAAGAACTGCTGGACGGTACGCGTGTGGTGCCGGCGGGCGAGGCCGTTCCCGCCCGGGCGGCTGCAGCGGGCGCCGGGCCCACACATCGCACCGAATCGGGATTCTGACCACGCATCGCCCCGGTTGCCACGGACCGATGGCTCCCGTTCCATTACGCCGGAAGCCCGCATCGCGCCCGGGCCCCCGGGCGGAACGCGGCCGCATGCCGTTTCCCGCAGATTGGTTCGTGCAGCAGGGGAGGGGGATTGGCTATACTGACAGCGGGGAGTGCGTGGCCCGAACTGCCTGGGAGTCGTTGTCGTGTCTGAAGGCCTGAGCAACATCGACGGTTACGATCTGATCAACTGCATCGCCACCGGCAACGTGTCGCAGGTGTGGGAAGTGAAGCAGGTCGCGAGCGGCCAGACCTTTGCCATGAAGCTGATGCTGCCCGAGTGCTTCTCCGACCCGGAGCATAAAGCGGCGATGAAGCATGAGGCGTCGGTGGGCAAATCGCTGGACCACCCCAACCTGATCAAGGTGCACCTGGTCAAGTTCAGCAAGAAGCACGCGTACTTCATCATGGAGCTGTTCCGCGGCATCAACCTCAAGGCGATGATCCGCAACGACCTGAACGGTGCTCAGGCGCGCGTCAAGCGGATCATGGAGTGCGCCACGCAGGCGCTGGCGCACATGCACGAGAAGGGCTGGGTGCACAAGGACGTGAAGCCCGAGAATATCCTGGTCACCAAGGGTTCCGAAGTGCGGGTGATCGATTTTTCGCTCGCGGCGCGCGCGGCATCGGCGCTCACGAAAGTGCTCACCAGCAAGAAGGGCCGGATCATTCAGGGGACGCGCACTTACATTGCGCCCGAGCTCATCCGCCGGGAGCCGCTGACGCCGGCGGCCGACGTCTACAGCCTGGGGATCACGCTGTACGAAATCCTGACCGGACGGCCGCCGTTCATCCAATCGACGGCCGACGCGCTGCTCATGGCCCACATCCAGGATCGCGTGGAGCCGCCGTCGGTCCTGAACCCGAACGTCACGCCCGAGGCGGACAAGCTCGTGCTGCGGATGCTGGCGAAGAAACCGAAGGACCGGCACACCAACATGCAGGAGGTCTTCGCCGAGTTGCGGTCGATCCAGTTTTTCAAGCAGGACCCGGCGGAATTCGCACGGACCAGGGCGGAGGCCGCGGACACGAAGTTCAGGGACTCGATGGGACATCGGCTGGACAGCCGCACTGACGCGGGACGATCCGTGGACGAAAAGGCGGCCGCCCAGGAGGTCGCCAAACGGAAGGCAAAGAAATTCGAGCGCGCCAAACAACTGGAGGCTGCCGCCAAACAGGGGAAACTGGGGAAAGCGGCCGCCGCACCACCACCTCCGGCTCCCGTTCCGGCCTACCCGGCGCCGATGCCGGGATATGCACCGATGCCCGGCTATCCGCCGGCGTATCCAATGCCGGGGATGCCCGGCATGCCCATGCCCGGTATGCCCATGCCCGGTATGCCCATGCCCGGTATGCCCATGCCCGGCATGCCCATGCCCGGCATGCCGATGCCGTATCCCCCGCAGTTTCCGCCGCCGGGCGGGGCCGCGCCGCCGCCTCCCGTGTCCGCTCCGCCACCGGCGACTCCCGCGGCCGCAACGCCCCCCGCGCCGACCGCGCCGCAATCGGCTCCCCGCCCGGTGCCGCCGCGCCGCAAAACTCAACCGGCACGGCCGCGTGCGGAGGACGCGCACCTCCCCGTCATGGACGAACTCCCCGACGTGCTGTGATCCTCCGCACGACAGAGATCGGTCGGGCAAGGGTGGCCGCCGGCGCTGGTAGCCGCTCGCGCGGCGGATCGGCGAGTTTGTTGTACCACGACCGTTCACCGGCCGTGACAGATGATGTAGAGTGAGCCGCATCCGCCCAGACTGCGACGAGACGGTTGAATGTCGAATCTGCGTCCCCTCCCCTTCGAACGGAAAATCCACGAACTCGAACTGCAACTCGAGCGGTTGGAGGCCGAACCGGATCCGACGCCCGCGACGAAGGACGCCATCCGTGTGATGCGGGTCGAGTTGACGCGGCTCAAGCGCGAAATCTACGACAACCTCAACCCGTGGGAGATCGTGCAGGTCGCCCGGCACGAGGCGCGGCCCCAGACGCTCGACTACATCGAGCTGCTGTTCGACGAGTTCGTGGAGCTGCACGGCGACAAGTCGTTCAGCGACGACCGTGCGATCCTGACCGGGATGGCCAAGCTCGACGACCAGAAACTGATGTTCGTCGGTCAGCAGAAGGGCCGCAACCTCCAGGAGCGGATCGAGCACAACTACGGCATGGCCCACCCGGAGGGGTATCGCAAGGCGCTCGCCAAGATGGAGACCGCCGCGAAGTTCAGGCTGCCGGTCGTCTGCTTCATCGACACGGCGGGGGCATACCCCGGGATCGGAGCGGAGGAGCGCGGCCAGGCGTACCAGATCGCGCTCAACCTCCGCGAGATGTCCCGCATCGCCACGCCGATCGTGTGCGTGATCATCGGGGAAGGGGGGTCGGGGGGAGCGCTGGGGATCGGCATCGGCGACCACGTCGCCATCCTGCAGTTTGCCTACTACTCCGTGATCAGCCCCGAGGGGTGCGCCGGTATCCTGTGGAAGCACCAGAAGTATGCCGACAAGGCCGCCCACGCCTTGCGGTTCACCGCAAAGGACCTGCTCGGCTTCGGCATCGTGGACGAGATCATCCCCGAACCGCTCGGTGGGGCGCACCGGGACCACCGCCGGACCGCCACGATGATCAAGGCGTCGCTGAACGTTGCCCTCAAGGAACTCTGCGCGATCCCGACGCACCAGTTGCTGGAACGCCGCTACGAGAAGTTCCGGCGGATCGGCGTCTTCGAGGAAAGCCCCCCGGCGGCGGCCGAGCCGGCGTAACGGGGGAGGGCGGCATCCGTCTGTAGCCGTCTGTAGCCGGGGTCAGTGACCCCGGCCGTTGGCCACTGGACGTCCCTTCCGCGGTCACCCCGGCTACAGAGTTCGTTGTGCTGCTTCCGCCGGGGACACGGCTCAGGGACTTTTCGCCCCTGTCCGATGTTGCATCGAAGCGGGTATGAGGCCGAACGACAACGCCCCATGTGGCGGGAGGGGAACGCCGATCATGCGTTTTTCCCGGTGTTTTTGCATTCTTAACCGAACATAACGGACATTATCGGACGTTGCCGTATGTCCGTCTCCGGGAGAATCCGGGGCCGAGCAGGCGAGCGGCGGGCGTCAGCCCGCTGAACGAGCGACCGAATCGTACATCCGCTTCTCTTTCACCGCAGCGGCAGGAAGCCCGCGTCGGTGGCTGCCGTCTGCCGCACGATCCGATCCTGCAGCGACGTCGCCATCCCCGTCAGCGGGTCCGGGTCTTGTGCCGCGCCGAACAGGTCCGCCCGCAGGTCCTCCAGGACGCCGAGGGCCACACTGTCCGACAGCCCCGACAACTGTCGGTCGATGTCCTGCCGGATCATTTCCTGTGCCTTGGGGAAGCTCGAGTACACGGTGCTGATCTCCTGCAGGAGCTGCGTCCGGCGCGAGGCGGTCCCCCCCGCCTGCCCCGCCGTTCCGCCGCCGCCGGTCAGCCAGGCGGAGACTGCGCCGATCAGTTTATCCGGCGGCTGGCTCAGCGTCTCGCGCAGCGACTTCACTTTCCGCTCGTCGAGGATCACCTTCTCCAGCGCCTCCCGCAGTCGCTGCTCCAGGTCAGGCCGCGCCTCAGGCCTCGTCTGCTGGAGCGACCGCTCCAGCACGTTGCGGAAGTCCCCCTGCACATCCGACGGCAGCCGCGACAGCAGGTCGTCAAATTCATGCGGCAACTGGAACTGCGAATCGCCTGGCAGCACGTCGTCGTGATCATGCCCGTGATGGTCCCCGGCGTGCTGCAGCGGCAGGTCGGGCGAGTCGAGCTGGTGGATGTACTCCCCCAGCGCGTCGTGCAGCTTCTCCGGCATCAGCGGGTGCAGCCGGTCCATGATGATCGCCGC
>CAZWGW010000147.1:0-12425 GCA_964633565.1 uncultured Planctomycetaceae bacterium | reverse complement strand
ACCGGGTCCCGGGACGATGAGCGACTGAAACTGGACCTGCGAGCGCAGGTCGAAGGATGACCATGAGCAAGAGACTGTACGTAGGCAAACTCTCCTACAACACCACGTCGGACGACCTGCGGGACGCGTTTTCCAAGCACGCCACCGTGGTTTCGGCCGAGGTCGTGATGGACCGGGAGACCGGACGATCCAAGGGATTCGCGTTCGTCGAGCTGGCCGACAACGCCGAGGCCGCCATTGCGGCGCTCGACGGGACCGATCTGCAGGGCCGGACGATCGTCGTCAATGAAGCCCGCCCGCGCGAGGAGCGTCCGCGAGGCGGCGGCGGGTACGGCGGTGGACGCGGCGGCGACCGCCGCGGAGGAGGCGGCGGATACGGACGGTACTGAGTCCGTCTCCGCATTACGAGCACGAATTCCGGGACCTGAAGCGCCCTGGAACCTGCCCGCGCCCGCTTCCCGACGACGAAACGGCATTCTGTTTATGGCTCAGGAGCGAGTCAAGATCCGCCCCGCGCGCATGAAGCGCGCCAGCCGTGCCGTCACCGTGAGGATGACCGGATACGGCTGGGGTGTGTTCGCCAAACGCCGGTTCCAGCCACGTGAGGTGATCGGCCGCATCCTGGGCCGCGTGATCCATGATCCGCACTACGGTTCGGAGTATTGCATGGACCTCGGACAGGACCGGGCGCTGGAGCCTGATCCGCCGTTTCGATTTGTAAACCATAGCTGCCAGCCCAATTGCGGGCTGGGCGGCTTTATCGCCTGGGACGAACAAACGTCCGAGGTGAACTACGAGATGTACCTCGAAGCGCTTGTCGCGATCGCCCCCGGCGAGCAGCTCACCATTGATTATGCCTGGCCGGCGGGGAGCGCGATCCCCTGTAGATGTGGAAGCGCCAACTGCCGGGGCTGGATCGTCGATCCGAATAAACGCGACGCTCTGCCGGACCTGAAGAACACAGAAAGACTCACTTGAACACGACGACTTTTTCGGAATTGAAGCTCTGCCCGCCGCTGCACCGCGCCCTGGCGGACGCGAATTACACCACGCCGACGCCGATCCAGGCGGCGGCCATTCCGCACGTGCTGGCTGGACGAGACCTGCTCGGCTGCGCCCAGACCGGCACGGGGAAGACGGCGGCGTTCGCGCTGCCGATGCTGAATCACTTTCATGAACGCAAAACTCAGGCCGTCTCGCGCGCCCCGCGGGCGCTCGTCCTCGCGCCGCCGCGCGAGCGGGCTGCCCAGATCGCCGCCAGCTTCCGCAAGTACGGCCGGCACACGCCGGTCCACCATGCGGTGATCTTCGGCGGCGTCGGACAGTATCAGCAGGTACAGGCGCTCTCCAAAGGGGTACACGTGCTGGTGGCGACGCCGGGCCGGCTGCTGGACCTGATGGGGCAGGGGCACGTCACGCTCGATCGCGTGGAGGTCCTCGTCCTCGACGAGGCCGACCGCATGCTCGACATGGGGTTCTTTCCCGACATCCGCCGGATCACGGCCGCGCTGCCGAAACAGCGGCAGTCGCTGTTCTTCTCGGCCACGATGCCGCACGACGTGGCCGAGTTGGCCGCAACGCTGCTGTCGGACCCGGTAAAGGTCGCGGTGACTCCGGTTTCGTCGACGGTCGAACGGATCGAGCAGCGGGTGCTGTTCACGGGATCATCCGACAAGCGCTCGCTGCTGCGGCAGTTGCTGCAGGACGCGGCCCTGTATCAGGTGCTGGTCTTTACCCGGACGAAGCGCCGGGCCAACGACGTGGCGCGGCAACTGCACTCGATGGGCGTGCCGTCGGACGCCATTCACGGCAACAAAACGCAGAACGCGCGGGAGCGGGCGCTGCAGCGGTTCCGCACGGGCCGGCTGCGGGTGCTGGTCGCGACCGACATCGCCGCGCGGGGGATCGACGTGACGGGCATCTCGCACGTGATCAACTTCGACCTGCCGCACGAGCCGGAGAGCTACGTACACCGCATCGGCCGCACGGGTCGGGCCGGGGCGAGCGGCGTCGCGATCTCGTTCTGCGACCCGCAGGAACGGGGACAACTGCACGCGATCGAACGGCTGATCGGCCAGCGGCTGGAGACCGACCCGGCCGGCGCCGAACGGCCGAACCACGCGCCGCCCACACAGCATCGACCCGGAAAGCGCCGCCCCGGTCAGGGGAAGTTCAAGTCGAAGCGGCGGTTTTCTTCGCGCCGGCCGGCACACGCGCGGTCGTAGCCCCGGCGAGCGTCGGACGTCAGTCCGCTGAATGGGCGAACAATGCGTGCAGGGATCCCCAGCCGTCAGTTCATCCGTCGACAGTCGGTCCCGGTCACGGAGTGACCGGACTACTCTGGACGGCGCCCTGTTGATCCAGCGGCACGCTCTGGATGAAGTGCCACACCGCCTCAAACTGCGCTTGGGCGTCGCCGTTCAGGATCGACTTGATCCGCGTCGTCCCGTCCGTCGCGGCCAGTCGCGGCATACGCGTGTTGATGTCGTACCGCGGCGGGTCGAGGACGAAGCGCTGGTAATAGTCGTGCCGCAGGCGCTCCTTGACGTGCGCGAAATTGATCCCCAGCGCGATCCGGGTGCGGTCGTCGCCGCGCGGCTGCTCGGGGCCGACGCCGTGGCATTGGCGACAATCGAGCGTGGCGGGGAGCGCCAGTTGGCGGCCCTGTTCCACGAGTTCCGTGTCCGGTTCGAAATCGGCGGCGCTATCCGTCGCGAGGCCGTGCTGGGCTGAGAGCCCGGTTGCAAGGACGTCGGCGTACGCCGGGAAGGCCGGCATGCGGGCAGGCTGCCAGGGGCGCATCCGTTCCTCAAGCTGGCCGGCGAGCAACCGCCGGGTCCAGTCGGAATACAGCTTCTCACCGGTCCAGGTCAGGCTGGGGAGGTTGTCGGGAGCGATTCCTTTTTGTCCGTCTTCGACCACAATGATGCGGCGCGGACTGCGCGTCGCGTCGCGATCGTGGCACGCAGTGCAGCGGAGCCGGTTTACGAATTGCGCGGCGCTTTCGACTGGTACGGATCGCTCCAGTGAATCGCGGCCGGATTTCAGGAATGCCGCCAGCGCGCGGCGATCGTCAGCCGTGAACTGAAATGCGGGGGTTCCGGCACGAGGACCTTCGCTCAGACAGCCGCGCGCCGGGTCGCCGGCGAACAGATCGACCGTCGGTCGCGTCGGCAGCGGTGCATGGGGATCGGCGACCTGATGGCAGTTGTTGCAGCCGAGTGCCGCGAACTGTTTCCGGCCGTTGTCCACGTTGCCACCGGGCTGCACGGGGGTTGCTTCGATCCGTCCCGACGCGGATTTCCGGATATACGCCGCCAGATGCGCCGCTTCTTCGGGCGACAGTCGGAAGTCCGGCATCCGCGACCAGCGATAACGGGCATGCGGCTGCCGCAGAAACTCGTGGAGTCCCTGGGGCGTGTACTTGGCGGCGGCAAAATGAAGCGACGTGCGATCGTATTCATCGGCGGCGCCCGGCGCGCGGAAGTGGTGGCAGACGATGCAGCCGAGGTCTTCCCACAGCGATTCCCCCGCTGCCGCTTCGCCCTCGATCGCCGGTGATTCCTCATTCGTCTCCGCACCGGCATTCGCGGGCGCATTGAGCCACACCGTCAGATCGGCCGCAGTCTGAGCTTGCGCCGCGTCGCTCCGGCCGGCCAGCATCGCCGGCATCGTCGTGTGATTGCGGAGCCGCTGGGGATCGCGGAGCCATGCGGCGATCCACTCCGGCGTCAGTCGTCGTGCCACACCCCCCAGGTGCGGCGCGTCCAGCGCCCGTTGTGCGTCGACGGGGACCGCCTGATGGCATTGGTCGCAGCGGCTGGTGACGAACAGTTCCCGGCCGCGGCGCAGCGCCGACGCCGCCGTCAGTTCCGGATCGCCGCCGCGATGGCTGAGCACTGTCGGTGGAAGTGGTTCCAGCGGCCGATTGCCGGTCAGCCCCGAATCACGCGGGTCGGCGAGCCACAACAGTCGCAGCCGCGCGGCGCCGGCCGGCGGGGTGCGATAGTCAATGCGAATTGCGTTGTAGCCCTTGTGGAGCGGGACATAATCGGAGGCCGCCTGTTCGAGATTGTCGCCGGCCGCGCGCAGCACGGGGCGGCCGTTGATCGTGAGGTGCGCTTCGCCCACGCCCTGAAACGCAAAGCGGAAGTCGCCACTCAGTTCGGCCGTGAAGTAACCCTCAGCTGTCGCGGTGAAGGGACCGGGCGGGATGAAGGGAGTGGGCGGCTCACCGTCGGCGACCAACAGCGCGGCGAGGCGGCCGGTGCGGGCATCGCGGGACTCTCGGCCGCCGGCCGCCTGCACAAAGCGCCAGAGGAGGCCCGGCTGAAGTGTTTGCGTGACTTCCTCCGGCAGCGCCCCGGCTGGCGTGCGGCGCATGAGCGAGGCAGGGTCCATCGTCCGCTCGGGGACCGCGCGCATTGAGTGCGTGAACCGCATGCGGATGCGGCCAGTGTCCCGGACGCTGGAAGCGTCCGGGACACTCCGGGTATTGATGCGGCACGTCACCGCGAACTGGTGTACCGGCGCGAGCGGCGGCGTTTCGATAAACACGGTCCGCCCGTCCGGCTGGAGCGTCGCCGACAGGACCTCAACCGGGTCGTGCCCCTCTTCGTTCGGGTTCGATGGTTTGAGATCGGGCGAGCCGTACACGGCCGCATAGCGGTAATTCCACTGTTCGATCGAGTAGTTCCCCGGGTCCTGTGCCGAATCGGGATCGAGCGGCTGCGAAAACGTCAGCATCAGGCCGTTCCGCCAGGTCTGTACGCTCACTGGAAGCGCGGCGGGCAACCCGGTGTACCGCAGGCGCTGCAGGCAGCCGTCGTTGACGGCACGCGTCGTCCAGCCCCGCAGACCGCTGAGATAGAGTTGCCCGTCGTGCGGACTGAACCGTCCGCGCATGATGCCCGAATCAAATTCCAGCGGCAGTGTGACGACTCCGGCCTGCGTGATGCCGTCCACATCTTCCTGCAGCACCAGCAGCGGCCGGCACTGACCGTAGGAGAGGTGCAGCATTTTGCCGGAGAGCGGCCCCCAGTCGGGATTCGCCACCCATACCTGGCCGCCGCAGGAGTTGTCTTCCGCGCGTGGAATCCAGCAGAGTGGCGGGTCGTAGCCAAGCGGCCGCTCCGGAGTCACCTGCGGCCCCTGGTATCCGAAATGTCGCCCCTGTCTGGCGACAGCGACATACGACGCCGGCGTCCACTCCCCCTCCTGCGGTGCGACAGTGATCACATCCCCGGGACCGATCCCCATGCCATTCGGATTACGCAGCCCGGTCGATATGACGTCCAGCATTTTGCCATCGGGGGAAAGCCGCAGGAGACCCTGCTTCCCGTGCAGGAAATAGAAGTTACCTTGCGAATCGGTTTCCAGGCACGTCACATAATCGTGGCCGCCGGACGACGTAAAGTGCCGGTTGCTGAAGCATTCGTAGAAATCTGCTTCGCCGTCGCCGTTGCGGTCGTGCAGCCGGGTAATCTGGTCGCGGCCCAGCACGTAGACCGAGTCGTCGATGATCGTGACGCCGAGTGCCTGGAACAGGCCGGTGGCGTAGCGCTTCCAGACGAGGCGATCGAGATCGTCGTCGACGCCGCTGACGGTCCAGACTTCGCCGTGGGCCGTGCAGAGTGCGACGCGGCCGTCGGAGAAGAAGTCGTGCCCGCCGACGAAGAACAGCGCGCGATACGGGTTGTCGAACGGGAGCGTGATCGTGTCGATGACGTAGGCCGAGTTGTCCTTCGCGCGGCCCCCCTGCGTGACGATTTCCTCGGTCCAGTGCGGCGGCCCGGGCTGCAGGAGCGGGTCGATCGGCGCCGGTTCGGCGGTGGCAGCAATGAGCGCGTCAAAAGCCGGTCGATCCGTTTTCAGGCCGCGCCAGTAGAGCAGCTTCATCCGCCGCAGGTCCTCACGAGGAGCGATGTCGACGCGCGCGCCGTCCGCGTCGGCCGTCGCGACAACGCCATCCGAGCTGATCACTGCGATGCCGAGTTCGCCGTCGCCGTCGGTTACCGTCACCACCGGGCGATTGGCGATCTGCTCCGGACTCGGGGTGTCCTCTAATCCTGGAAGCAGATTCAGCCGCAACGCCTTCGTGGACGGGCCGATCTCAATTTCACGCACAATGGCGGCACCCTTTCCGTGAGTCTCCAGCCAGGGCGATTCGCGAAACTGGACACCATCAACTGTGTACTGCAACACCACGCGCTCGCCATGCACCGACAGGCCGCCGTACTGCACGGGCGCCCCGACCCAGCCGGGGGCCTCGCGCGTGGAGAAGAGCAGCGTCCCCTGCGGTCGCGGCGTGCCGATGAGGCCGTAGCGGGCCGGGTCGAACTGCAGGAAGCCGCCGGTCCACGCGGCGCGGACAGTACAGTACTCGGTGTCGTAGCAGATCGTCGCCTCCTGCTTCTCGCCGACCCGGATCGACAATCCCTTCCGCACCGGTCCCTCCGGCAGCGCGACGAGGCAGGCCTGCCAGCGACCGAGGATCGTCTGCTGCCATCGCCCGTCGACGGAATCCTCTTCCAGCCAGTCGAAGCCGACGACCTCGCGGCCCCAGTGGTTGCGGTCGGGCTTGGCGGGTTTGGGATCGGACGCAGGGAGCGAGCGAGTGCAGAGGGGGAGAGAGAGAACGAGCAGGTGGAAGGCAAGGAGGAGTCGGCGCACAATCGATGACTCTCGAGCGTGGGTCAGGGGTACTTGTCAAGACGACGCAATTACTTCGACTGGTTTCTACTGCGAGCTTCTTGATGTTGTCAGCGTCCACAACAAGGGGTCGGGTGTCCAGAATTCAGTTTTGCCGGCCGACGACCAGGTTCACACATCGAGACTTTTCCCGGCAAAACTGAATTCTGGACACCCGACCCCGGCCTACTTTGAATTCGCACTCGTGCGCGCAAACTCCCGCACTTCCCTCACCGCGCACCACGCCACGGCCCGGCGCAGCATCTCGCATGCTTCGTACGCCTCGTACGTCCGTTCGCTGTGCCCCAGCAGCGTCTGGAACACACGCCCCTTGCCGTACGTGTATTTCCAAGCCAGCGGCTCATCGCGATCAGTGACATTTGAGTGCGCGGCAATCAGCGGCTCGATCGGCTCGGTGCCGTCCTGGCGGAAGTAGAGTTCGTCGGTGATGTCGAAGTCACCCAGCCCGGCCGTAATCGGCTCCTCGACCGGCGTGATCTTCACCGTGAACGGGCCGAATGAGTCATGGCCGCTTTTGGCCTCTCCCTCCCCCTTGTGATTCCACACGCGGCGGACGATCTGGCGGTATTCGGGCCAGTCGGAGGCTTCGGCCATCGGCAGCGAGAAGTGCCAGGCGCCGTTGGCAAAGTGGATCAGCACCAGCCCGCCGCCGCGCTGTAGAAAGTTGACGAACGCCGTCCGTGCCGTTTCGCTGAGCGGCGCGGGGTCGTGCCAGTTGGCGTAGGAGTTCTGGACGATCACGTCGTACGCGGCCAGGTCTTTGCGCGCCAGATCTTCGATGTCGTGCGAGACGTCGACGGTGATCCGCGGGTCGATCGCCAGTTGCGTCTTGATCGCGGGCGTCGTCTTCTCCCAGTTGTGCCACTTGTGCGCCTCGTTGCCGGCGAAGAGCAACACGCGGATCGGCTTGTCGTCGTAGGGCAGGCTCCCGCCTGCCGGGTTGGACGACGGCGCTGGTTCCGGCAGGCGGGAGCCTGCCCTACGGGTGAGTGCCGCCGTAATCTCCTCATGTGTGTAGTACCGTGCCTCGACGCCCCTCTCCGGCACCTCGGCCCCCGCCGTCCAGACGAGGGCGTTGAGGATCAGCTTCCTGAACTCCGGCTGCTCCCAGTTGGCATAAAAATGCCCGCACGTCGTGCCGAAGCCACGGCCGCCGTCGTTGCGCTGTTTCGCCCACGCCACGACCTTCCCGTCCGGCTCCCGCCCCGGCAGCGCCGGGACCGTCCAGATCGGCGTCGTTCCCTCTGCTCCCTCCGCAAAGCGGATATTAAAATAAAACTCCTCTTTCATCGTGAACGGCCCCACACCGCGCAACAGCGGGTGTTCGGGCGTCGCCGGCACGACCTCCGTCTCGTGGACCTCGATCGCCGAATACCACTTCCGCTCGCCGTTCTCCTCCCAGTCGAAATAGCCGCCGGTCCATTCGAGCGACTGCCGGGCGTACTTATCCGGCGCGAACGTGGAGAAATGAAACGTCACGAAGCCGCAGCCGCGGTCGATCTGCTTCTGGATCAGCGCCGCGCGTTCGTCGCTTTGAAAGTGCGGCGCTTCCTCGTATTTGTCTCCGTCGCGGCCGTCGGAGACGACCATGATCGTGTCGGCGTCGTCCAGCGTCGCCGGATCCTGCGGCCAGCCGTCGAGGTGAAACTCGACCCGCACCTGACTGGCGACGTTCGAATTGTCGAGCATCACTTTGAGCAGTTTGACCGACCACGGGTAGTCGTGGATGCCGTTGCCGACGGGGCCGTGACTTTTCTTGCCGGCGATGAGGACGATTTTTTTTGGGGCGTTGGCGGCGGCACGAACCGCACTGGCGGCGACGACGACTGACAGCACTACGACTGGCAATAGAGTGCGATGCATCGCGTCTGAATTCCGGGGAGATCGAGTCAAATGGAGAAACGTGCGGCGATTGTTGAGATTCTGGGCGATGGGGAGCGCGGGGGCAAGTCGTCACGTGGCAGGTATGCCCGGCGCGCGCCGACAGCCGCGGATGAATATCCGCGGACCAGGCGAGGCTGACGTGCAATTCGCGGCGCGGCACGTCAATCGTGAACAAACCGGCTCCGGAACGGCTTGAACGCTTCGAGCAGCCAGAAGACGAGCGACGCGACGGCGACGCCGATCCCCAGGTCGGTCAGCGTCAGCGGGACGGTGTGGAAGAACTTCTGAAATGGTGGCACATACACGATCGCCACCTGCAGCGCGGCCCCCAGCAGCACCGCGACGGCCAGCCGATAGTTGCTCCACAGCCCCAGACGGAAGAACGACACCGTCGCCGACCGGATCGCCAGCACGTGGAACAGTTGAAACAGGGCGAGCGTCAGAAAAATCAGCGTCCGCGGATACCGCAGGGCGTCGTCCGTGACGGGGCCGCCGTCACCGGGAGGGAGCCGCCACCAGAAGAGCGCCACGCTGCACACGGCCATCAGCAACCCGATCGGCACGATGCCCCATACCAGACCTCCGGCAAACAGGCTCTCACCGCGACGGCGGGGTTTGCGGCGCATGATATCCGGCTCGGCCTGCTCAAAGCCCAGGGCGAGGGCCGGCAGGCCGTCGGTGACCAGATTGATCCACAACAGGTGTACCGGCAGCAGCGGCAGCGGCAGCCCCAGCAGGATCGCGATGAACAGCACCAGGACTTCGCCGGTATTCGTCGCCAGCAGATACACGACGAACTTGCGGATGTTGTCGTAGACGACGCGTCCTTCCTCCACCGCCGCCACGATCGTCGCGAAGTTGTCGTCGGCGAGGACCATCGCCCCGGCCTCTTTTGCCACGTCCGTGCCGGTGACGCCCATCGCCACGCCGATATCCGCCTGCTTGAGCGCCGGGGCGTCATTGACGCCGTCCCCCGTCATGGCCACGACGCTGCCGTGCGACTGGTGGGCGCGAATGATTTTCAACTTGTGCTCCGGCGAGACGCGTGCGTACACGGCGACGCGCGGCGCGTGCTCCGCGAACTCCGCATCGCTCATCGAATCGAGTTCGGCGCCGGTCAGGACTTCGTCATCGGGCGACGCCAGCCCGAGTTCTTCGGCGATGGCCTGGGCCGTGCCGATGTGATCGCCGGTGATCATTACGGGGCGGATCCCCGCCGACCGGCACTCGGCAATGGCGGCCTGCGCCTCGGGCCGCACCGGGTCGACGATTCCGACCAGTCCCAGCAGCCGCAGCGACGACTCGGCGTCGTCCGGATCGCCGGGGAGTGTGTCGCCGTCCCACGGGCGGACGGCGATCGCCAGGACGCGGCGCCCGCGACCGGCGAGTTCATCTGCACGGGCCTGCCATTCGGCGGCATCCACGCCAGAGTCCTCCGACCGCGCAAGGATGCGCTCCGTCGCCCCCTTCACGAACAGCACGCCGCCGCCGTCGGGCGCGCGGTGCAGCGTCGCCATCCGCTTGCGATCCGAACTGAACGGCACTTCGGCCAGGCGCGGCCACTCTGAACGCAATCGTTTCGCATTCAGCCCCCGATCGAGGCCTGCCTGCAGGAGCGCCGTTTCGGTCGCCGTGCCGACCGGTTTCCCCTCGGCGGAGAGTTCCGCGTCGTTGCACAGCACCGCGGCGCGCAGGAGTTCATTCATCGCGCCGTCGTCGTCGGACACGGGAATCAGGTCCTCGGCCGCCATCCGATTCTGCGTGAGCGTGCCGGTCTTGTCGGTGCAGATGACGTCGACCGAGCCGAGCGTCTCGACGGCGGCCAGCCGCCGAATGATCGCCTTGCGCGAGGCCATCCGCTGTGAGCCCAGCGCCAGCGCAATCGTCATCACGGCCGGCAGACCTTCCGGGATCGCCGCCACCGCCAGGCTCACGGCCGTCAGCAGCATGTGGCTGAACAGGATCCGGTCCCAGTTGTCGATCGGCTCGCGCAGGATGCCCGCCGCGAAGATCACGAGGCACGCGATCAGCACGATGATCGCCAGCCGTTTGCTGAGCGCCGCCAGCCGCCGCTGCAGTGGCGTCTCGCCCGCCTCGGCCTTTTCGAGGAGCGTGGCGATCTTGCCCAGTTCGGTCGCCATGCCGGTCGCCGTGACGACGGCCCGGCCGTGACCGCGGACGACGGCCGTCCCGGTGAACATCATCCCGCGCCGATCGGGGAGCGGCGTCTCTCTGGACTGCGGCTCGACGGTCTTCTCGACGGGGAGCGATTCGCCGGTGAGCGCCGACTCGACCGTCTCGAGCGTAGCGGCCTGTACGACCCGGGCGTCGGCCGGTACGAAGTCGCCGGGTACGACCTCGACGACATCCCCCGGTACCACATCCGCGACGGCCAGTTCCTGCAGGTGTCCGTCCCGCCGCACCTTGGCGGTCGGCTCGGACAGCTTCTTGAGGGCCGCAACCGCCTGCTCCGCGCGCCACTCCTGGACGAACCCGATGACGGCATTCGCCACGACGATGACCGCGATCAGGATCGAGTCGGTCCATTCGCCGATCAGCGCGCTGACGACCGCGGCTGCCGCGAGGAGCCCGATCATCAGGTCGGCAAACTGCGCGAGGAGCAGCCGCAGCGGCGAGCGGGCCGCCTGTTCCTGGATGCGGTTCGGGCCGTACTGTTCCAGACGTTCAGCCGCCTGCGCGTTCGAGAGTCCCTGCTCGAGGTCGGTCTCCAGCCGTTGCGCGACTTCCGCGACCGTCAGCGACCAGGGTGCGAGGTTCGACTCCATTGCAGGAATTCAGCCTGGGTTGCGACGCTCAAGTTATGCAAATCATGCGCCACACTCCGGACCGTGGAACGCACGCTGTCCGTGTGGGGCGCGCAGCCTCCCGTGTGCCTGCCAACGTCAAAAGCTGGCAGCCGGTTCACCGCAATGCGCGGGAATCCACCATTTCGTGCTCTGCCTCCAGAATCGGCACCAGCAGCCGATCGATCTCGCGGCATTCGTCCGGCGTCAGTTGCCGCTGCGGCGGCCGCGGCGGGCCGAAGTCCCTGCCGACGCGGGTCATGGCGTACTTGAGCATCGAGATGTTGTAGCTGCTGCCGTCCCGCGCGCGATAGGCCTCGATCGGGGCGATCAGCCGCTGCAGGCGCATCCCCTCCGTCCAGTTGCCGCGCGCGAACGCGGCGTGCATCGCCAATGTCAGCCGCGGACAGAGGTTCCCCGCGCCGGTCGTGTAGCCCGGCGAACCGGCCAGCATGTAATACGGCGCGAACCGTTCGGCGCTGCCGCAGATCCAGACCCCGCGACCGGCGGCGGCATCAATCGTCTCCTGAAACGCCGCCAGATCGTTGACGGCGTACTTGAAGCCGATGATCCGCGGGTTGTCGAGCAGCTTCAGGAGCAATCGATCTGACGGGATCGCCGCGTTCCTGTACAACACGGCCGGCAGCGGCGTGTGGCGCAGCACCTCGTTCACGTAATCGAGCACACCGGTATCGCTCAGGTAGGGATGCGTCAGCGGCATGAACAACAAGGCATCGGCGCCGGCATCGGTTGCGCGTTGCGCAACGGCGATGGCGCTACCGATCGGTCCGCCGACTGCGGCGAAAATTACTGCATCTGGCGCATTGGCGCGCGTCAGCCGCACCGACTCGAGGTTCTCGTCGACCGTCAGATTGTGGAATTCGCTTGTTCCCGCGCCGGGCAGAAAAACGCGCACACCGGCGGCCGCCATATCGGCCACGTGTGCCGCCTGGAGCGCGGCGTTCATCCGGCCCTGCCGGTCGTATGCCGTGAGCGGGACGAGGTGGACTGTGTGGAGTCGTCGGG
>CAZWGW010000146.1:0-12446 GCA_964633565.1 uncultured Planctomycetaceae bacterium | reverse complement strand
CCGCCGTGCGGCACGACTTCAACCCGATCGTGGTGGTGCTGAACAACAAGGGCTACACGACCGAGCGGTTCCTGCAGGAGGGGCCGTTCAACGACATCCTCAATTGGAACTATCACCGCCTGCCGGACCTGCTGGGAGGCGGCTGGGGCTTTGAAATCCACACGGTGGGAGACCTGCGGCAGTCGCTCCGCGCCGCGCTGGAGCACAAGGACTCGTTCAGCATCCTGAACGTCCACCTGCGGCCGGACGACATCAGCCCGGCGCTGTCGCGATTGTCGGCGCGGTTGTCGAAGAAGATCTGAGTGGAGAGTCTAAGGTTGAGGGTTGAGGGTTGAGAGTGAATGGCGAGCGGCGGGCGTGAGCCCGCTGAATGCGATCACATTGCAACTTCGACCGGGATGATCCTGAAGGAACTGGCGTGACACACTCGGTCAGGTTCATTGGTCTCGCTTTCGTCTTCGGCTTTACCAACTTCGGCGGCTGGTCACGTTTGGCTGTCATGGCGGCGGAACTGAGATCTGGGGCAGCACGAGTCGATCTGACGCCGCCACTGGAACTGAAGTCGCCGCTCGGCGGCTATGGCGAGCGGATGAACCGCCCGGCCGAAGGCGTTCACGACCGGATCTTTGCGAAAGCGCTGGTACTGGCGGACGGGGAGCGGAAGTTCGCGCTGGTGACGGTCGACATCGTCGGCTTTCCGCCGTCGATCAAGCCGGCGCTGATCGACCAGTTGGCGGACGACGGCTGGACGGCCGGGCAGATCATGTTGCTGCCGAGCCACTCGCACACCAGCATCGAAATGAACGCGATCAACCCGGCGAACACGTTCGACGTGCCGCAGATCGGCATCTACAACCCGCGCGTGTTCGATTTCGTGCTGGAGCGGCTGACGCAGGTCGTGCGGGACGCGGACCGCGAACTGGTTCCGGTTTCGATCGGCACATCGAGCGTCGAAATCGAGGGCTGGAACCGCAACCGGCGCGACGGCCCGGTGACCGATAAGGACCTGACGGTCATGCGGGTCGATACGCGCGACGGGCGGCCGCTGGCAGTGCTCGTCAACTTCACGGCGCATCCGACTTTCATGTCCGGCGAAGACATGCTGTTTTCGGGGGACTGGCCGGGGCACCTGCAGCGGACGCTGGAATCGCTGATCGGCGAGGGGGTGACGGCGATGTACTTCAACGGGGCGGAGGGGGACCAGTCTCCCGTTGCTCGCGCCGACTCCGGACCGAGTCGCTGGGAGCGGGCGGAGCGGTTCGGGCGCGACCTGGGAGTCGTCGCGTGGCGGCAGTGGCAGGAGACGCGCACGAAGCCGGACGTGCCGTTCGCCTTCCATTCGCACACGATCGCGCTGCCGGAGCGGACATGGCATCCCGAGTTTAAGCAGACGGGAGGCGCGGAGTACGGGCTGACCGAAGAACTGCTCAAGGAGATGCTGCCGCGACTGTTTCCGGCCGAGGTGGACAGCGTCACTCTGCTGCTGGGGGATCTGGTGATCGTGGGCATTCCCGGGGAGATGGCGGCGGCGCTCGGGCAGGAGATCAAGTCGGAGGCGCGGCGGATGACGGGTGCGGCGCATCCGGTGATCGGCGGCCTGGCAGACGTCTGGATCAGCTACATGCTGCCGGCGGAGGAGTACCGCCGCGGCGGCTATGAGTCGAGCGTGAGCTTTTACGGGGAGACACTGGGCGAGACGATCGTGCGGGGGGCGCTGACGGGGGTGGAAGGGTTGGGGCGGTAGTGCACTCCAGTCAGTGCTACTTCGCAGCAGTTACGCGACGCTTGCCCTGTGTCTTCTTCGTGGGCGGCTCCAGGATGCGCCGCAGAGACTGGACGATTTCGTCGCGTTCACCCCGCGCAACGCCCTTCCGCGCGCCAACTGTGATGCGTTGCTCAAGCCAGCAAATCGGATCACCGTCGGCGGCTTCGGCCAGCGTGCGACGCAACTCCTCGCGAATTGTGCTCAGTTTTTTCCGTCCGATCATAGGAGACCTTCCAACAGGTTCCACAGTTCCTGCAATCTCGCCGTCGCCTCGGCGGGCGGTACTTCGTGGATCAGGAGTTCCGCTGTTGCCTTGGCAACCAACTCGTCACGGTCTGATTCAGCCCGGCTGATCATCGCTCCGAGCAGTGACGCCAGGATCTCCTCACTGGCCGTTGACACACGCCCGGCAACGAGGCGTGCAATTCGCGCGTGTCGCGCCAGCAGTTGATGACCCCGTTCGTGTGCGATTATCGCTGAAAGTGAAAAGTCCTCCGGGTCAGAATCACGGTCGAATGCTTCTGCATAAACGACCAACAGATCGTCTGCAGCAGTTCTGCCCTGCCCGTATTGGGCGCCACCAGTCTGGCTGTAGACATGGCGGTACTCAATCCGGCCGACGAACCCCAACGCTCGAGCGATACGTCCGATGCGACGATGCCGTGAGCGACGTTCCGCAGGGCTCAACTGCCGCGGTGAGCGGTAGGGCATCACTCAAGTTTACCTCTTGCGACAATTTCCATCAAAGGGCGGTGGGCCGGGCGCATTCGGCGATGCAGTTCCAACCGAGCACCGCCCCCTCGGGAATCGGACGGGTTGGACCGGTTGCGACGATCGTACCGGAGAGGTATGAGCCGCGCGCGGCGGCGCTTGGAAGACTGGTCTCCTTCGGGGAAGGAGAGTCGTAGACTTTCGGCGGCATGTCACGGGGTATGCCGATTTCGTCCCACTCAGAGGGGTATGCCGATTTCGTCCCACTCAGAATCGTAACCCGAAGCGACAGCGAGGGGCCAAATGCAACTGCCAGCGCTATCCCTCCCTCACGCTTCGGGCTACAGTGGCAGCCATCGGCCGCTTGACATTGCCGCGGCGGTTCGTGATCCTGAACATCAGCGATCATGGATGGATCGCGAGCCCACCTTTGAGACTGCCCACCCCTGCGGCGACGGTCGGAATTGTCGCCGACCCGATGTCCTGTTCCCACCCAGACGAGGCTTGTCCATGCTGCGCTTGAGTACCTGCCTATCGTTCGCTGCGATGATCGTTTTCGCGCTCGAAGCGGGCGTCCAGGGGCAGGAACCGGCCGCGCCGGCCGAACAGGCGCAGCCCACCCCGCAGGAGCAGGCGCTCCAGAGGGCGCAGGAGATGCAGAAAGTCGCGGACGAAGCGGCGGCACAGAAGGCCCAGGCGGAGCAGCGGGTGAGCGCCGCCCAGACGACGCTGACCGGCCTGCAGCAGATGCTGGCCAAGCTGCAGCGCGACCTGCAACAGGCGCAGAATCAGCTCAAGGAGTCGGAAGAGACACTCAAGAAGCAGCAGGAGGCGTCGACGGCTGCCGCGACGGCAAAGCAGACGGCCGACCAGGCTGCGGCCGATGCCGCCAAGGCGCTGGCCGAGGCCCAGAAGAAGGCCGACGAATCCAAGGTGAACGCGGACAACGCGACGAAAGCCGCGGACGCCGCGCTGGCCGAGGTGAAGAAGACCGAGGAGACGCTGGCGACCGTCAAACAGACGATCGCCGCGACCGAGACCGGCATGAAGCAGGCCGCCGACCAGGCGACCGCGACGCAGACGGAACTCACGGCCGCCGGGGAAGCGCTGGCGGCGGTGACCGGGGATTGGCTGGGGAAGGCGCGCGGCGTGGAAGCAGCACTGAAGGAAGGGGGCCAATGGGTCTCGTTCCGCGAAGAGGTCGCGCCGGTGTTCTACAAGCGGTGTCTCGCATGTCACAACGCCCGCACGGCCAAAGGGCGGCTCAATATGGAGTCGTATGGCTCGATCATGAAGGGGGGCGAATCAGGGGCCGTCGTGGAGGCGGGCAAAGGGGACGATTCGAACCTCTGCATCCAGGTCGGCGACGGTTCGATGCCCAAGGATGCCGATCCGCTTGCGCCCGAACAGGTGGCCGTCATCAAGAAGTGGGTCGCCCTCGGGGCGAAGCTCGACGCCGGTTACGGCACGGACGCACCGCTGCTGCAGATCATGCCGAAGTTCCCGCAGCCGGCGCCGCCGGAAGCGTACCGCGTGACGATCCCCGTGACGGCGCTGGCCTTCAGTCCTGATGCGCAGATTCTGGCAAGCTCGGGCTATCACGAAGTGATTCTGTGGAACGCAAACGACCATCAGATCGTGCGGCGGATCACCAACGTCGCCGAGCGCGTGTATGACATCGCTTTCCATTCGGACGGGCAGCGGATTGCGGTCGCGGCCGGCACGCCGGGACAGGTCGGCGAGGTGAAGATCTTCAACGTCGCCGACGGCGCGCTGCTGGCGGACCTGGTGACCGGGGAGGATGCGATGTTTGCCGTGGCGTTCAGCCCGGATGGCGCTAAGCTGGCGGCGTGCGGCGCAGACCGGTCGATCCGCGTGTTTGACGTGGCCACCGGCAAAGAAGAAGTACACGTCGAGGACCATGCCGACTGGGTGATGGACATCGCATGGTCGCCGGACGGGACGAAGCTCGCCTCCGCCAGCCGCGACAAAACGTCGAAAGTGTTCGACGCGAAGACGGGGGATGCGCTGGTGACGTTCAACGGTCACGGCGAGTCGGTCAACAGCGTGGCATTCCTGGCGGACGGGAACAGCGTCGCCAGCAGCGGCCGGAACCGGCAGATCCACGTCTGGCAGACGGCGGACGCCAAAGAGGTCCGCAAGATCGGCGGCTTCGGCGACGACGTGCTGCGGATCGAACTGCTGCCGGACAACCGCCTGTTCAGCGTGAGCGCCGACAAGAACGCCCGGCTGAACAATGCCGCCGATGGTGCGGCGGTGAAGACCTATTCCGGCCACGCGGAGTGGGTCTACTCCCTGGCCGTGCACCCCGCATCGGGGCTGCTGGCGACGGGGAGTTACGACGGCGAGATCCGGATCTGGAAGATTGATGATGCGTCGGTGGTGACGAACTGGCCGGCTGCGCCGGGTTATCCGGCACAGCAGGCGGCGGCGCAATAGGGGGACAAACCGTAGCCGAATTCGCCAAGAATTCGGGTGGGGCACAGGGCAAGTTGACACATTCGACGCCCGAATTCTTGGCGAATTCGGCTACGTCCGATCGCTCGCTTGTCTGCGCATGCAGACTTCGACGCAACTGGCGGCAAAGAGCGGCGTCTCCTCGTCGTCGTGCCGCTGCACAATCCAGTTGACGAGCGCCAGTTTGCTGAGCCACCACAAGAGCCGGCTCTTGTGCTCCACGCGGATGTGGTCGCGGAAGACGCAGTGCGTTTCATCCTGTCGGACGAGGCTCACGTCCCAGATCACCCGCACCCGCGACGGCACGAGCCGGAAGATCCACATTTCGGAGGCGTGCGAGACCATGCGGATGTGGTGCGGCTCGAACACCTCCGGCTCGTAGTGCTGCACGAGCAGGTGGCCGCCGACGGATTCGACGTTGATCGACGCCCGCGCGCCGCCGGGGAGCGGGCTGGAGCCGCACGCGATGTGCCCACGCGCGCAATGGCAGTAGTCCCGGTCGGACATCTGGAACACCCAGTGGCCAAGATCGAGGGTCTCGATCGGTCGGTCGATCACAGATTCAGAGATCACGTCAGCCAGCACGTAAGGCATCGTTCATTCCGCTCAGGAAAAGGGGTCGGGAGTCGTTTTACTGCGTTGCCGCCAGATCGCAAAGTGAGCGCTGCAGAACGATGCCCGTCCCTGTTTTACGGGGCTTGACGATCCGGGCCGATCCGCCATAATGAGCACCCGCTCCGCCGGGAATGGTTCCCCATCCCCAGTCGGGGCGGGACAATACGTTGCGTCGCAGGCGGGTGTAGCTCAGTTGGTAGAGCACCACGTTGCCATCGTGGTTGTCGAGGGTTCGAGTCCCTTCACCCGCTCTTCTTTTGTTGGTGCAGGTCCTCCGCGCGACGCGCAGGCCGTCGTGCCAACCGGGTGAGACGCGGGACACACATCGTCGCAGACGCACAGAGCAGACTCAGAGAAAGGCCGGATTGTGGCGGACGAACCAGTCGTAACGGAAGAGGCGGAAGTCACGGAAGCGTCCGGCGAGGAGACACCGGCGCGGATGGACCTGACCGTGGCCATCGAGAAGTCCGGCCCGTGCAAGAAACACGTGCGCGTGACGGTGCCGCGCGAGGCGATCGACGAAGTGCTCGACGACGCCGTGCAGGAACTGGTCGACTCGGCCGACGTCCCCGGCTTCCGCAAGGGGCACGTCCCGGATCAGCTCATCCGCCGGCGATTCAAGAAGGAGCTCTCCGAGCAGGCCAAGCAGAAGGTCCTGATGCGGAGCCTGGAGCAGATCTCCGAGGACGAGGAACTCGAGCCGATCAACGAGCCGAACCTGGACCTCGACAGCATCGACCTCCCGGACGAGGGGGACTTCGAATACGAGTTCGACATCGAAGTGCGGCCGGAGTTTGAACTGCCCAATTACAAGGGGCTCAAGATCGAGCGCCCGGTCCGCGAGGTGAGCGAACAGAACATCGACGACTACATCCAGGAACTGCTGGAGCAGTACGGGCAGCTCGAACCGGTCGACGAGCCGGCCGCCGCGGGAGACTTCGTGACGCTGGCGATCGAGTTCACCCACAACGGCGAGCCGCTGAAGAAGATCGACGAGATCTCAGTGCGGGTGCGTCCGACATTGCGGTTCCAGGACGGTGAACTGACGGGCTTCGACAAGCTGATGGTCGGGGCCGGCGCGGACGACGTGCGCGAAGCCGACGTCAAGGTGTCGATGGAGGCCGACACGATCCCGATGCGGGGCGAGTCCGTGCACGCCCGCTGCACCGTGCTCGACGTGAAGCGGCTCCGCTCGCAGGAATTGAACCAGGAATTCCTCGACCGGCTCAGCATCGAATCCGTCGAGAAACTGCGGGCGCAGGTGCGCGACATGCTGGAGCGGCAGGTGACCTACGAACAGCGGCAGGCGACCCGCCAGCAGGTGCTCGCGAAGATCACCGAGTCGGCCGACTGGGACCTGCCGGAGGACCTCGTCCGCAAGCAGGTGGAGAACGCCCTGCGGCGCGAGGTGCTGGAGATGCAGCAGGCCGGTTTCACGCCGCGCGACATTCGGGCACGCGAGAACGACCTGCGGCAGCGGTCGATCTCGATGACGCGGCAGAACCTGAAGCAGCACTTCGTGCTCGACCGGGTGGCCGAGGAGGAGAAGATCGAAGTCACGGGGTCGGACGTCGATCTCGAGATCGCGCTGATGGCGATGCAGAGCGGCGAGAACGCGCGGCGGATGCGGGCGCGGCTGCAGAAGTCGGGCGTAATTGAAAACCTGGAGGCGCAGATCCGCGAGCGCAAGGCGGTCGACGTGATCCTGGAGCACGCCGAGTTCAAGGACGTGCCGATGAAGGCGCCGAAGGAGTCGGGCGTCGAAGCCGTCGACCGCTCGATCTGCAGCACGATCACCGATACGCCGGTGGAGGCGGAGGGGGAACACGAGCATGATCATGACGGTGGGCATGATCATGACCATGGGTGAACCGTAGGTCAGGCTCCCGCCTGACGGAATGGTCTCACGTGTGTTGCCGTACGATCCTACGCCACCATGAGCCAGAAGAAACCGCCCGCCATTGACGTCCGGCGCTATGCCGGCCGGTGGGTCGCGCTCGATCCAGTCACAAGTCAGGTTGTTGCCGATGCCCCAACAGTGCGCGAAGCACGCCACGAGGCGATCCGCCGGGGCACAAAGCGACCGCTGCTGATGGTGGTGCCGAAGAGCGAAGGATTCTTTGCGGGGACGAGCGCGGTAGGTCAGGCTCCTGCGTGACCTACCTCTCCGTCACGCGGGAGCGTGACCTACGCTGGTTCGCCGCAGTCGTCCTCGATGGAATGGAAATCCGGCGGAGGTTCAGTGCCGCAGGCCCAATCGCGCGGGTAAACGCCGGCCTCCACCCAGCGCCCGAAACTGGACCATCGCCAGTCGCGGGGACAACGCACGTAACCGTGCTTGACCGGGTTGAAGTGGATGTAGTCGAACCGGATTTCAAAATCGTCCTCATCCTCGATCGTGTGCTCCCAGAACCGCGGCTGCCAGACGCCGCGGCGGTGCTGCCTTCGTTTCCCTTGCGGGACCCATAACTCCGTGCCGCCGGCCGCGAGCCACGACTTCGTGAACTCTTTCTTGATCCAGCTCCAGCGCGCCGAGTAATTCGAGTCGCCGCGCGGGAGCGTCCAGATCGTGTGCAGGTGATCGTGCAGCAGCACGATGGCATTGATCTCGAATGGCCAATCGCGCTGGCAATCGCGGAACCTGTCGCCGAGGATCGTGCGTGCGGCTTCGTCCTGAAAGATCGGTCGCCGGCAGTACGTCACGACCGTGAAGAAGAATGTGCCGCCCGGCACATACGCCCTGCGATAGTTTGGCATCGTTCCCACCCTCGTAGGTCAGGCTCCCGCCTGACGGAACGCCGAATGTACCGTGTATGGCGGGTTCCGTCACGCGGGAGAGTGTCCGACGACTGCTTCGCGGGAGTACCGAAGGTTGACCAGTCGGCCCTTGGCATTGTTGGAGAGGCTTGACTACTTTGGGAGCGCTAACATCGGGCGACTTCGTGCCGACAAGACGTGGGGGCAGCACTGGCACTGCGAACGGCACAAGAGACGCCGCCATCGCCGTGTACCGGACTACCGAACTGCCGGATTAACCGGCCTGTGCCTATCGGCCACTTAAAAGAGGGGAGTTCTGGCATGTCGCGCACATTCGATTTCCTTGAACCGTGGCAACCCGCAGGTGAGTTTTCAAATGATTTGGAGCTGGAGTTACAGAAGGAAGTCGGGGAAGGGCATCCGCTACATGGTTGCACGCCGGTCGCGCTGGCGCAACGGCTCGATTGCGATGATGTGCTCTTTAGAGTGGGGACTGCCGATGGAGAGTTTGCAGTGGTCCATCTCACATGGAGCGGCAGCAAGGAACGCAGCCCGGACTGGCCAGGTGTAGAGTTCTTCAAATCACTGCAGGAATGGCGCGAGACATACAACAAGATCGATCGAGCGAGATCATCGTGAACCGGGATTCATGGCTGCCCGTCAAACGTTACTTGCCCACACCACTGTCACGCGGGCAGGCGTGACACACGCCCTGTGCCCATTCCGTCACGCGGGAGCGTGACCTACGCGATCAACTCCCCCACCACTCTCCCCGCCACATCGGTCAGCCGGAAGTCCCTCCCCGCATAGCGGTACGTCAGCTTCTCGTGGTCAAAGCCCAAGAGGTGCAGCAGGGTCGCGTGCAGGTCATGGACGGGGACGACGTCTTTGACGGCCGTGAACCCGAAGTCGTCCGTCGCGCCGTGGACGTAGCCGCCGCGGACGCCGCCGCCGGCCAGCCACATCGAGAAGCCGTAGTGGTTGTGGTCCCGGCCGTTGAGGTCCGGCAGTTCCGCCACCGGCGTGCGGCCGAACTCGCCCCCCCACATGACGAGCGTCGATTCGAACATCCCCCGCTGTTTGAGGTCGGCGAGGAACGCCGCGATCGGCCGGTCCCATTGGCCCGCGAGTTTACGGTGCTCGGCCTCCAGGTTGCTGTGGTTGTCCCACGGCTGCCCTGCCCCGCTCCAGACCTGCACCACGCGCACGCCGCGCTCCAGCAGCCGCCGCGTGATCATGAGCTGCCGGGCGTGCGTCCCTTCGCCGTACATCTTGTGGATCGACTCCGGCTCTTTTGAGATGTCGAACGCGTCCGTCGCCTCGGCCTGCATGCGGTAGGCCAGCTCGAACGTTTCGATGCGGGCGTCGAGCAGCGGCTGGCCAGGGCGCTGCGCCTGGTGCCGCTCGTTGAGTGCGCGCACGAGGTCGAGCTGCCGCCGCTGTTCCTCGGCGGAGAGTTGATGGTTGCGGATGTACGCGACAAGCTTCTCGACGTCGGTGTGCTGTGTGTCGATGTACGTCCCCTGGTAGGCGCCGGGGAGGAACGCCGATCGCCAGTTCTGCGCGCCGGTGATCGGGTAGCCGCCGGGGCATAAGGCAAGGAAGCCCGGCAGGTTCTGGTTCTCCGATCCCAGGCCGTACGTGAGCCAAGACCCGAACGACGGCCGCGGCATGCGCTGTTCGCCGCAGTTCATGAGCCACAGCGACGGCTCATGGTTGGGGACTTCGGCCTTCATCGAACGGATGACGCACAGGTCGTCGATGTGCTGGGCGGTCTGGTCGAACAGCTCGCTGACCTCAATGCCGGATTGGCCGTACTTCTGGAACTTGAACGGCGAGCGAAATGCACCACTGGTCTTGCGCTCGGTGCGGAGCGTGCCGGTCGGCAGCGGTTGGCCGTGGTACTGGTCAAGGAGCGGCTTGGGGTCGAACGTGTCGACGTGCGAGGGGCCGCCGTTCATGAACAGGTGGACGACGCGCTGCGCCTTCGCGGGGAAATGCGGGGCGCGCGGGGCGAGTGGGCCGGCGGCACTGGCGGCGCGGCATTCATCGGCCAGCAATCCGGCCAGACCAAGATAGCCGAGGCCCATGCCGGTACGCTGCAGGAGTTGACGGCGGCTGATCCACGAACTGAACATGCAGGACTTTCTCACTCTTTGTTCATATCTTCGCTGCCATTGCTGCCTTCTGTTCACAACGAATCAAACAGAAGGCAGCAAAGGCAGCGAAGGACTGGACTGGAATTGTATTTGTAGTCAGTCGACGAATACGAATTCGTTCGTCAGAAGCAAGGCATGGATCAACCGGACCCAATCCTCGTCTTCCGTTGGCTCTGCTCCCAGATACGCCGCGGCCATCTGTTGTTCGTCAGTCGTCGGCATGCGGCCGAAGAGCAGTTGGTAAACTCGTTCGATCCGTACTTCTGTGCTCGTTGCGCCGCGTACGTCCGGTCGGTTCAGCAGGTCTGCAGCGGCGGTCCGCGCCCACGGGCCGTTCATCAGGAATAGCGCCTGCGAGGCGACCGTCGTCGTGTCCCGCTGGGGCGAGGTCGTGTCGGGGGTCGGCACGTCGAACGTCCGCAGCAGGTTGGGCATGTCGAGCCGGTCCATGAACCCGTACAGCGTGCGTCGCGGCGGGGTCGGATCGGCGAACAGGTCGACGGCCGGGCCGCCGAGCGAGTCATTGAGGCGGCCGCTGACGGCAAGCAGCGCGTCGCGCGTCCCTTCGAAGTCCAGCCGCCGCGCCGTGCGCTGCCAGTGCAAGCGGTTGTCGGCGTCGACGTCGTGCGCCCGGGCGATCGTCGCGGCATCGACGGCCGCTCCCTGCTGCCACGTCGCCGAGAGCAGGATTTCTCGCTGCAGCCACTTCAGCGACCAGCCGTGGGCCATGAACTCGCTGGCCAGCCAGTCGAGAAGTTCGGGGTGCGACGGCGGCTCGCAGCGCAGGCCGAAGTCGCCGGGCGTCGGAACGAGGCCGACGCCGAAGTGGTGCAACCAGACGCGGTTGACAAGGACGCGCGCCGTGAGCGGATTATCCGGGCTGGCGATGTGCCGGGCGACTTCCAGCCGGCCGCTCCCCTGTGTGAACGGCCCGCCGCCGTGGTCCAGGAATACCGGAAAACGCCGGTCAACATCGGCCCCCGGGCGGTCGGAATTGCCACGGAGAAAGACTCGTGGCTGGTATGGCTCGGCGCTATCGAGCAGCACCATCGCCCGCGGCGGCGCACCGGTGCCGGTCATGCTCCACTGCTCGACCTCTTTCAGCAGCTTCTGAAACTCCCCCTGCGCCGGGCGATCCGGGAGGAGCGTCAGGAAGCCCCAGCCCGAAAGCAGTGGAATGTTGGGGGGCGATCCCTCTCCGTGAAAGACGAGCCGCAATTGTTCGCGGTCAGAATCGTCGAGCCCGGTCGGTTCCGGCGAGCCGCCCTCCAGAGCCTGCTGTTTCGCGGCGGCCCATTGCACCTCGGTCTCCTTGAGCAGGTTCGCGAGGCGGTCGGCCACCTCCTGCATCGTCTGTGGCGGCGGCTCGGTCAGTGCCTGCACAACGAGCGCATTGAATTGCGGCTCGGCGGAATTGCGGTTCCGCAATCGCTCACACACGACGGCGGCCTCCGTCGCGAAACCTTCGGACGGCAACGCGGCAAATTCATGCCAGACCGACCAGATCGGGTCGAACCCGCGTTTCACCCGATCAAGATGCACCCACCAGCGCTGAACGACGTACGGGTGCAGGTCCCCCGGCTCGTTCAGCAGCATGAAGCCTTCGGTGCTCGGCTGGTCCTTCGTGTTGTAGGCCGCCATCAGGTATTCGCCGACCCGTTCCCGCGCCGACGTCACCAGTTCCGTGTGCTTCTTGTGAATGAACTCGTCGAGGGCGGCAAGCCGTTTCGTCAGCTCGGCGTCGAACTGTCGGTACTCGTCGGTGTCGGGCGGAGCGGTGAACAGCGGCGGGATGAGCGGCTCGGTGCAGCTCCGGAAGACGCCGTACAGCCCGTAATAGTCCGCCTGCGTCACCGGGTCGAACTTGTGGTCGTGGCACCGCGCGCAGGTGACGGTCAGCCCCATCAGACCGCGAGTGACGACGTCGATCCGGTCGTCCTGGATGTCGTGCACGTTGTTCA
>CAZWGW010000145.1:0-12460 GCA_964633565.1 uncultured Planctomycetaceae bacterium | reverse complement strand
CCCTTCAGCCGCTCATCCCCCAGATCCAGCCGGTACATCACCTGGTTGTAATCGTAACGCGGCGTCGGGTGCGCGTTCCCCGAGAACGTGTGCGTGTACGTCCCCTCGAAGCAGATCACGCGGCCGCCGTCCTCATCAAAGTAAGGGTGGTGCATCGGGTTGTAGAACGAGTACTTCTCGTGCGTGACGATCTTGATGGCTTTTGACCACGGACCTTCCGGACGCGGCGCTTCTAGGTAGTAAATCTCTCCCAGCATCGACGTGCCGAAGACCTGTGAAGCGATCATCACGTACCGCCGGCGATATTCGTTCCAGTGGACAGAGCCGGCGTGCACTTGCACCGGCTGCCCCGTCGCAGCGTCAACCGTCCACGGCCGGCACTCGTCCGGCAGGATCAGACCCTTCGTGATCAGCGTCCGCAGGTCCTGCGGGCCGATCAGCGCCGTATTGCGCTTCCAGCCGTAGACCAGTTTTCCGTCCTGACCGCGATCGAGTGCCGGGTTCTTCAAATCCAGCCCGGACCCGGCAACGAGCGGCGAATAGGCTTCGTATCGCTCCGGATCGATGACGTCCTCCCACTGCGCGCGGACGCGGATCAGCGGGTATGCCGTGGCGAAGTACAGGTATTCATCGCCGTTTTCCTCCTGGACGCGGAAATCCTGTCCCTGCGGGAAAAGCCGCGCATCATCGGGATACGTGACCATCGGCGTGAATCGTTCGTGCTCGTCATCGAAAACGGCCAGCCCGTGTTCTTCGCGGTGGCCGAGGTCTTTCATCCGCGAATAGTGGCAGACGAGGCGCTCCTTGCCGCCGGAATCGGCGAGCGTCGTCATCGCATCCACCCACACGGGCCCTGGCTTGCCGAGCTTGAACATCGGCCGGCTGAAGCCTTTCTCGTCCACGAAGTAACGCAGGTTGACGCCGACGGATGGGTCGAGCCCCCCACTTCCCGGCAAATCGCTGACGGCGGCCGACGTGCCGAAGTTGCCCAGCGGATAGGCGGCTTGCGTCGTGTCGCCCCAGAACCAGCGCAGCGTCCCGTTGTGAATGGCCGTCTGCACCGAGTCCTGCCCGAGCACCAGCCCGTTAATCACCGGTTCGGCGATTGGCGGCTCGCGCCCCAGTCGCACCGTGTCGCCGTAGATCCCCTGGCCGGTGACGCGATACAACCGTTCGGCAATGTTGAGCCGCTTGATTTTGAGCGTTGCTTCGCCCCCGGGCGCGACCTCCAGCGCCTTGCCCCGAAAGCCGAAGCCGTCCTTCGGGAACTCGTAACCGTGGCTGGAGACGGAGAAGTGGACCCGCGTCCCCATCAGCCCCGGCTCGTCGATGGCCGCGAGGCCGTTGCTGTCGGTGACATAGACGATGCTGTTGGTCGTTTTCAGTTCGACGAGCGGTACGCCGCGGCCGGTCGCGTCGTCCACGACGTGGATGGCGAACGGCTGTGCGGCAGCGTCGCTACAGGCCGCGACGGCAAATAGCGCGGCGGTCAGCCAGGGTCGGATCGGCATGGCAGGCTCCAGAATGCGGCCGCGGAACTGCGGCGACCGCATTCTGGCGCAAGGCGACGCGCCCTGGCAATGCTCGTCGCCGTCTACTCAAACTTCGACAGGATCGCGTTGATCGCCCGCCGCTCCAGGTGGCGGATGTCCTCGATCGTTGCCGCGCAATATTCGCGGAACCGGCGGGCCAGGCGTTCGGCGCCGTATTCGTTGAGCAGCACCCACACGCAGCGTTCGCAGACGTCGCCAATCGCGCCGGTCCCCGCGTCGGCAAGGTGCTCGACGTGCTCAATGCACTCGCGGGCGACCTGCCGGGCGCGTTCTTCGTTCCCGGCTTCCAGCAGTTCATTGATGCGTCGCAGGCATTCCAGCGTGTCGTCGATGATGGCGTTCGACGTGCGGTCCGCGAGCGAATCGACGTGAGCGGCACAGGCGCGGGCAAACTCCAGTGCCTCATCGGCACGGGCCGAGGGCGACCAGGCGGCACTCAGCAGCATGGCGGCCGCGAACAGGACGAATCGTCGGGTCAGAAGAGACATGAGGCGTTCCTTTTCGGTAGGAGGTGACGTGAGTGACGGGGATACCCGAGCGGACGGACATGGCGCGGCCTCGCCCGACACCGACTCGCGCGTCGGCCGGGTCGCAGGGCGTGGCCGCTGGTTCGTCCCGCACTGTCAGAGGAGTGCCGGGCGGTGCGAAAGTCGTGCAGGGAAATTGCGAGTTTCCTGCAAGTCGGCTGTAGCCGGGGTCAGTGACCCCGGAAGCTGAGGCCGGCGACAGTCGCTATCGAGATGGCGACTGCCGCGATCCGCCCCGGCGGGCCGGCGGATTGCGGATGATGATGCCCCGCCACTGCCGGATGCCGGCCTGACGCTCGGCGGCCGAACCGTCTGCCCGATAGGCTGGCGCGCGACGGCCGGCGATCCGTTCCAGACAGGTCTGCGCGAACTGCCGCACTCCGAGTTCGGCATGGTCCAGTCCGGCCAGGAGATCGCCAAGGTCGCTGCGCGCCGGTGCACGGCCGCTGGCGGCGAGTTGCACCCAGCGCCGCAGACTGCGCGCCAGTTCGGGATCGTTCAGTTCCCTGGCGAACGTCTGCCAGGCGATCGTCTGCGACGGATCGGACGGCCGGTCCTCCATCAGCCAGGCCACTGCCGCGGCGCGCGTCGACTCGTGGGACGAACGCAGGCTGGCGAGGATCATAGCCTGCGGCGCCAGGGACAACCGCCAGCCGACGGCCGTCTGCCGCGACTGCGGCGATGACGACTCCTCCAGCGCCGTGAGTGACGAGAACAGGTCCGCGCTGGTCAGCAAAGCCTGTTGGTCGGCGGAGTCCATTTGAGCAGCGGTATCCGGACCGGTGAGGAAGCCGGGAGGGTTGTCGAGTGACTGCGGCGCGCTCCATACGCCACCGATCAAGGCAACGAATTGCCGGCGACGAACGACGTTGCCGCCGATGTCGACCCCACCGGACAGGACCGCGAGTTGCGGTGTGCCGCCAGTCTGGTCCAGGACGACCAGCGTCCCTGGCTCATCCACGTCCACGAGCGTTTCATCGCCGCTGTCCGCAATCAGGAATGCCGTTCCCTGCGACAACCCGCGCAGGGCGCATCGGCCGCGGTCGATCTCGATCCGTGGCGGGCCGTCCGGTCGCGCCGCTGCGGACCAGGTGAGCCGCGTGTCGGCGTCCAGCACGACTTCACCCGTCCCGCCGATGCGACCGGCGGCCCAACTACCGGGCAGGCTGGCCAGCGTGATCGATGAGGCCGCTGCGCGAGGCGCTTGCGCGCCGAGCCAACTGTCCGTGCCGGTCCCGGCGACCGCCACGAGACCGATGATCTGGTCCCACTGTACGTCCACGACAGTGCCCGACGTACTCGGTGCGGGGTGATCGGGCACGGTGGGTGGTGGCACGTGAGGAGAGTCCCGCGGAGCCGGAGGAGGATTGACGTCATCGCGGGCGATCTCTCGACCAGGCGTTGGAGCGAGAGGCTGTTCCAGGGGCCGATCCGCTCCGCCGTCGTCGACCGGTCGCTCCGCTGGTGACGGACCGTGTGAGCCGCCGTCCCGCGTCAGACCCTCGTTCGGATCTGTTCCGCGTGACCGGCCAAATTGCCAGGCTGCGAACAGCGAAATCCCGAGCACGGCCATCGCAATCGCGACCGCGACAACAGCCCGCGGTGAGCGAACCGCCGAGCCATTCGAGCCACGACCTCCTCTCTGCCTGGATCGAGTCGCCACTCTGGGCGGCCTGCGGTCACCAGGTTCCGGTGCGGGTGACGGGCTCTGCGCGACGATCCACGCCTCTTTTCGCGAATCAGCCACTGCGCCCGGGTCGACTGTGGGCGGCGTTGCGGCACGCAGTCCAAGCAGGCGCTGCGTCAGTCGGCCGGGCGCCGGCTCCTCGCGCGTCGTCCGATTCTGCAGCCGGTATGCGGACACGATCTCTTCGACCAGCGCCAGATCGTGACGGCATTCCTCGCCGATCGATTCCGCCGCCGCAGCGCTGAGCCGCCCTTCCAGGAATGCGCCGATCTGTTCCGGCGAGTGGACATGAACTACGGCCACAGCTGACGGATCGGGCGTCTCGTGCCAGGCCATTGATACGCAGCGCCACAGGTCGCGCAGCGGTTCGTCCTCGGCCAGCCGCCGGCGCAGCGCGGACCCTTCCTCCGCCGGCAGGGTCCCCGCCAGCAGGTCTAACAGGCTCAGCAGTTCGTGGCGCCCGTGCGGCATACGGAATTCACAAGTCCCTGATCAATACAGTACCGGCGGATGGTGTCAGCCGTGCTCCAATTCTCTTCGATTCCGGCCCGTTCCCGCGACCGCCGCGGTCCCGTCAACGCGATCCGCAGCTTGTGCATCGCCCACGGCACGGCGTTCCAGCAACTTCCGCAACCGCCGCTGCGCCCGGCTGATCCGCGGCCCGACGGAGTTCATTGAGATCCCGAGTTCCCGGCTGATCTCGGCGTATCCGAGTTTCTGATGGTGATGCATCTCCAGCACATGCCGGTCAGTGGCAGACAGTCGGTCGAACGCCGAGCGGACGGACTGCTGGTCCTCGGCGCGGATCAGGTCCCCCAGCGGGTCTCCGGCTTCAGTGACGGCATTCACGTCCCCACCTGCCAACGGAATGGGCCGTGGACGCCGTTTCCGAACCCGGCGCAGGCACCGACGACGGGCGATCACGATCAGCCATGTCGCCAGCGAACAGCGTCCCTGAAACCGTCGCAAGGCCGCGCAGTCCCGCTCCAGCAGTGCCGCAAACACGTCCGCGACTGTGTCTTCGAGATCGGCCGTCGACGGATTCAGCCGGTATCGCTCGGCCGTCCGGCGGACGCACGTCCAGACGAGGTTCTGATAGCGGCCCACGAACTCCTCCCACGCCCCTTGGTCGCCGGCGACCAACCGGCGCACCAGTTCCAGTTCGGCGGCGCGAGTCGGTTCAGGTTGTCCCGGTGGGGGGGTGGCCATCGTCGGTGGTGCGGTGAACCGCGGCAGGCCCGGCGCGTGCGCACGCGCAGAACGCAGCAGCGGGCCGCTGCAGTTTGAATCGCTGGATTGGAAAACACGCCGGCCGATTGGTACGTTCCACGGACCCGCGATTTCCATGCCACATTGAACTTCAAGGAGCTGGAATGCCGACCTGCGTGTTGCGTGCGATCATCAGTCTGGCCGTCGCAGCGTGTTTCATCGCAGGAAATCGCGCCTTCGCCGCACCGCTGGTCGTCGAGACCGATCCGCTCACCCCCGAAGAGCAGCGGCTCAAATTCCACCTTCCGCCGGGGTTCGAGATCCAGTTGATCCTGTCCGAACCGGATATCGGTCAGCCGATGAACCTGAGTTTTGACGCGGCCGGCCGGCTGTGGGTGACCAGTTCCGTGGAGTATCCGTACCCCACCCGCGGAGATGGGGTGCAGGACCGGCCCGAACGGTTTGGTGCGATCGGCGACCATGATCCGCGCGACCGGGTGACGATCGTTGAGGGGATCGGTCCGGACGGGAAGCCGGCCAAGGTCACGCAGTTCGTCTCAGGGCTCAACATTCCGATCGGACAACTGCCGGTGCCGGACGGCGCGCTCGTGTTCAGCATCCCGAACATCACACATTGGCGCGACATGGACAGCGACGGTGAGGCCGACTCACACGAAACGCTCTACGGCCCGTTCGGCAACGTCGACACGCACGGGATGGTGAACTCGTTCACGCGCTGGATCGACGGGTGGGTCTACGCCTGCCACGGGTTCAGCAACAAGTCGGCCCCTGTGGCGCGTGACGGGCAGGGGATCACGATGCAGAGCGGCAATACGTTCCGCTTCCGCGAGGACGGTTCGCGCATTGAGCAGGTCACCTGGGGGCAGGTGAACCCGTTCGGCCTGACGTTCGACCCGTGGGGGAACGAATACACGGCCGACTGCCACTCGATGCCCATCACGTGCCTTGTGCGCGGGGCCTACTACTCCAGCTTCGGCAAGCCGCACGACGGGTTGGGATTCGGTCCCGACATGATCACACACGACCACGGCTCGACCGGCATCTGCGGCGCGGCGTGGTATGAGGCGGAGCAGTATCCCGAGGAATACCGCGGCTGCATCTACATCTGCAATCCGGTCAACGGCCAGGTCCATCGGGACCGGATCGAGTGGGACGGATCGTCGCCGCGGGTCGTGACACAGCCCGAGTTTGTGACGTGCGACGACGGCTGGTTCCGGCCCGTGTACGTGACGCTGGGCCCGGACGGTGCCCTGTACATCGCCGACTTCTACAACGCCATCATCGGCCACTATGAGGTGCCGCTCGAACACCCGCGGCGCGACCGCGAAAAAGGCCGTGTCTGGCGCGTCGTCTGCACCGGCGACCGTTTAGCCGCGACCCGGAGGGGGGCGCGTTCGGAGTCCGAGGACCTCACGAAACTCGACCTCCCGATACTGATCACACGTCTCGGCGACACAAACCTCACCGTTCGAACCCTGGCGACGAACCTGATCTGTGATCGGTTCGCGAAGGATGCGACGGAGCCATTATCGAAGCTGTTGTCCGGAACATCGTCTCCGCCGCAACGGGCGCACGCTTTGTGGGTCCTGGCGCGCATCGGGACTCTGACGGGGCAGCAGTGGGAGACGGCGGCCGGCGACTCCGAGCCGCTCGTGCGGACGCACGTCGCCCGGATCCTGGCAGAACGCGCCGACTGGGCGGCCGAGGAACGTGAGGCAGGCCTGAAACTGCTGCAGGATTCCCATCCCATGGTCCGTCGTGCTGCGGCTGATGCGGTGGGGCGACATCCGCACGTCGACAACGTCGCTCCTTTGCTGCAGGCGCTGGCGAACGCCGATGAGCACGACACCCACCTGCGACACACGGTGCGGATCGCGCTGCGGAACCACGTCGCCGTCGACGAGATCGCGCACAGTCCGGCCGTGGCCTCGCTGTTGGAGGAGCACGGCGACGCACTCGTCGACGTCGCGCTCGGCGCTCCCACTCCCGGCGCGGCGGCCCTCATCGTGCAGCGGCTGACCCGGCCGGTGGAGTCGAACGAACTCTACACACAACTCCTCCAGCACGCCGCGCGGTACGCGGATGGCGACCTGCTGCAGTCGCTCGCACAGTCGGCCCGCGCCCGATCGACCGGGGACGCGCCAGCCGAGATTCGCGACCTGAACGCACTGGCGGCGGGCTGCGAGCTGCGCGGCATGGCGGCGGTGGAACTCCTGGGAGACTGGGCCAGACAACTGGCGGATGAACTCCTGTCGCACCGCGACGAAGACGGCATCGGCTGGACGGAAACGCCGCTGCCGGGGAGCCGGTTTGACGGCGAGATCTTTGCCCCTGAGACGCGACAGTGCTCCGACGGCATTGAGACGGAACTGCTCAGCAGCCTGCCGCGCGGGGAGCAGCGGACGGGATTCCGGCGGAGTGAGCCGTTTGAGTTGCCGGGGGCAATCAGTTTCTATCTGGCGGGCCACGATGGGTCGCCCCCCGCGCCGCCATCAGGGAATAACTTCGTGCGGCTCCGGGATGCCGAAACGAACGCGGTCCTGGCCGAATCGCCGACGCCGCGGAATGACATGGCGCAGCAGGTCGAATGGGACCTGCCCACCTCGGCCGGGCGACGCGGGTACATCGAGATCGTCGACGCCGACGACCGCGGCGCGTTTGCGTGGCTGGCCATCGGGCGATTCTCCGTCGAAGGCCTGAACCCGCGGCCGTTCTCGCCGATCAAGGCCGCCACTGGGCTGATTGCGCGGCTGCGGCTGGAGGACTACGCCCCGCGCCTCGTCAATATCGCAACGGATCAGGCAGCGCCTCTTCCGGCGCGCGTCTCCTGTGCTGAATCGGCGCTCGCCCTCAACTCCGATGCGCGCCTGGCGGCCCTGCTGCCACTGGCCGGCGATCGGAGTGTTGCGGCCGAACTGCGGGAAGGAGTGTTCGCCGCGCTCGGCAGCCGCGACGAAGCCGCCATTGGCAAAGTCCTGACCGACGCCATGCGTTACGCCGCCGAGCCGCAGCAACGGCAGATGGCGCTCGCGCTGTCGGGGGACAAATCGGGGGCCGAGGCGCTGCTGACGGTGATCTCCGCGGGGCAGGCGTCCCCGCGGCTGCTGACCGATCCGGCGATCGGTCAGCGCGTCGAAGCGGCCCACGGCGATGGCGGCGCTGAGCGGATCGCGACGCTGACAATGGGCCTGCCTGCCCGCAGCGAGGAACTGGACAAGCTGATCGCCGACCGCCGCGGCGCGTTCGCCGCCGGAACCGCATCGGCCGAGCGCGGGCAGGCGGTCTTCAAGAAGCATTGTGCGGCGTGCCACCAGTTGGCGGGGGAGGGGAACAAGATCGGCCCGCAACTGGACGGCATCGGCGTCCGCGGCCCGGACCGGCTGCTGGAGGACATTCTCGACCCCAACCGCAACGTCGATGCGGCCTTCCGCACGACGGTCATCGTGGACAAGGACGGCAAGGTGCACACCGGCCTGGTGCGCCGCGAGGAAGGCCCGCTGCTGGTGCTGGCCGACACGAAAGGGGAGGAGTTCAAGGTGGCGAAGGACAACATCGACGAGCAGTCGATCTCGCAGCTGTCGCTGATGCCGGCCAATCACGGGGAAGTGATACCCGAGCAGGAGCTGCTGGACCTTGTGGCGCGGCTGTTGAAATCGACCGCACC
The DNA here is from genome assembly GCA_964633565.1 of uncultured Planctomycetaceae bacterium. Classification (GTDB taxonomy): domain Bacteria; phylum Planctomycetota; class Planctomycetia; order Planctomycetales; family Planctomycetaceae; genus CAZWGW01. The sequence continues at coordinate 3,799 of CAZWGW010000145.1, read as the reverse complement.
GCAAGCAGGCGTCCGCGCGGAAGAGTGAAGCCATGATTCGGAAACTGATCGCTGTCGCACATCGCTGATTCGTTGAGGATTGCGCGATGGTAAAACTGCTGGAGCAATGTCTGGACGACGATGAGTACACAAGGTGCGGGTTCCGCGATTTCAGCATCATGCGAGACAGAGATATCCACGCATTCAGTCCGAAACCGGCTACGCGCAGATTCCCCAAGGGGGTCGTTATCGATGTGCACGGCAGGTCATCCTCACTCGTGCCGACCTCAGCCGTCCTTCGGAGTGATCTATGTACGCCCGACCTCGACCAACGTGGTAAAATGAATCCCGGATGACCCGACAGCCTTGACAGCCATGGTGTTGTGGGCAGGAGGTCGCACAGCATAAAATTGTTGAGGGCCGGGGGGGCGGACCGCTGATCGCGGCCAAAGACCGAACAACATTACGAAACCCGCTGCGCCCGCGAATGAGTACGACAGAAACCGTGGACGGTGTGCTCAAAGCCGACGGCACGCTGGAACTGGTGCGGAAGGCCACCCTGCCCCCCGGGCGGGTGAGGGTAACGATGGTCTGGGACCCGTCACACTCACCGCTGGACGTTTCGGCGGTGGGCGGGGAATCTGGAGGCAAGGTTCCTGAGTCGTTCCTCATCAACGCCAACCGGCTCGACCGGGCCGGCCACCGCAATGCGGCCATGGACCTGCTGTACGACCGCATCGATGAGATGATGCGGATGAATCAGTTCGACAGGCTGGACGCGGTGCTCGGGGAGGCCCTTGTCGACGATCTTTCGATCGACGTACTGCTCGGTACGTTGACCGCCACGCTCCCCGCACGACGACGGCTCAGGTCACGGCCTGACTTTCTCAACCGTACAGCACTGGTGCTCAGAGCACGCGGGGAATACGAAGAGGGACTCCTGACCGGACTGGACTGAGTGGGAGGGGCCATGGACCGCGTGTTTGACAGCCGGCAGAAGCCGTTCGATCAGGTTCACGGAGTGGGTGTTGCCATTGCCGAAGTCGGACACGACCAACGACACATCGGATTGCTCCATCAAGACACGGACGGGCGCGTGTTGCTGCTGGAATTGCAATGGCATCATCGACTCGCCAGCGACGAAGCCGACGGACAATCCCTGTGGGTCCAGCCGGCAGTGCCTCCGAAGCGGCTCGCGCAGGTGTCCGACGTCTGCCGCCTGATCTGGCGCGCGAACCAGAAGCGGGGCATCCCCTATGGCTTCAGTGCGCCGACCGAGTGTTTTGACGCAGCAACCGGACGATACCTGATTGGCCCCACTCAATTGGGGCTGACGTGTGCGACGTTTGTGCTTGCGGTATTCCACCGTGCCGGTCTGCCGTTGGTCGACTACGACTCCTGGCCGGCAGACCGCCCTGGAGACCGCGAGTGGCAGGAGAACGTCGTCCGGTTGCTGGAGAAGACCGCCGCCAGCGCTGACCACATTACCGCGGTGCGAGCCGACGCAGGTGCGGTCCGGTTTCGCCCCGAAGATGTCGCAGGGGCGGCAACAGTTTCGCCGCTGCCGGCGCACTTTGAATCGGCCGCGGAACGTGCCCAGCAGATTCTGGAGGCGCTTCGCGATCGGTCCGACGCTCCATGACACCGAAGACCAGCCTCACCATCGAGGCGAGCGGCATGGCGATCATCAACCTGCGGCATCGAACATTTCGAGCAGCGCCGTTGTCCCGACCGCAATGGACACCCTAGAATCACGACTCTCCTTTACGATTCAGTGGTTGAACTCAGATCGCATGCCTCCCCGCCGGCCTAAGTCCTCCCCCGCCCCCGCCAAATCCCACCGCGATCCCGCCGACGCCGTCGAAGCCGCCACCCAGCGCATCGGCCGCGAACTCTGGGCGCACCTGGCGCGCCGCCGGCCGACAATGTTCGAGCAACGATGGATCCTCGACCACGTCATGGAATGGGCCATGGCCGACGAGTCGGTCAAGGTGCAGATGTTTCGTTTTGTTGACGTGTTGCCGATGTTGCGCTCCCACGAGTCCGTCACCGAGCACCTGCAGGAGTATTTCGAAGAGGTGCGTTCCCGCCTCCCCTGGGCCGTGCGCATGGCCGTGGAGGTGCCGCAATCGAATACGATTTTCGGAAAGGCGCTGGCATACAGTGCGCGAAAATTCGCCCGCAAGATGGCCGAACGGTTCATCGCCGGCACGCGGGTCGAGGAGGTCCTGCATTCCGTTTCCCGATTGCGCAAGCAGGGGCTGGCCTTCACGCTTGACCTGCTCGGCGAAGCGGTCGTCAGCGAACCGGAGGCCGAGGCGTATCAGCGGGCCTATCTCGACCTGATTACGGGCCTCGCGCCGCAGGTCAACCAGTGGCCGGAGCATCCGCAGCTTGATCGCGACGACCGGACCTGGATACCTCGCTGCAACGTGTCGCTCAAGCTTTCAGCGCTGTACAGCCAGTTCAAGCCGATCGATCCCGAGGGGACGGCAGCCGGGGTCAAGGAACGCCTGCGGCCGATCCTTCGCGCGGCCCGCGAGCACGACGCGTACGTGCACGTCGACATGGAGCATTACGCCTACAAGGACCTGACGCTCGACATTTACCGGCAGGTCTTTCTGGAGGACGAGTTCCGCGACTGGCCCGATTGTGGCATCGTCATCCAGGCGTACCTCCCCGAGGCCGAGCGGGACCTCGCCGAACTGCTGGCGTGGGTCAAGGAGCGCGGCACGCCGATCTGGGTGCGGCTCGTGAAGGGTGCGTACTGGGACTACGAGACGGTCGTGTCGGCCTATCGCGGCTGGCCGTGCCCTGTCTATACCGAGAAATGGCGGTCGGACGACAACTTCGAGCGGCAGACGCGGTTTCTGATGGAGAACCACGAACTCCTGCGATGGCCTGGGCGGAGCAGCTCAAGCTGCCGCAGACCGGTTGGGAGATCCAGATGCTGTACGGCATGGCCGAGGAACAGGCGCAACTGTTTGCGGAGCGCGGCCATCGGGTGCGGGTCTATACGCCGTTCGGGGAACTGATCCCTGGCATGGCGTATCTCGTGCGACGGCTGCTGGAGAACACGTCGAACGATTCCTTTCTGCGACACGCCTACGACACGAGTGTGTCGGTCGACGACCTGCTGCGCAAGCCGGCGGAGGCCGGCGCGCTGGCGCACGCGTCGTGAATCTTCGTAGCTCGCGCAACGAGCGTTTCAAATTCTCAGTGGATTTCGCGCGCCGTCTGACGTAGCAGTTGCCTGGGACCGAATTCAGCGCGTCCCGCCTGTGCGTGGTCCCCGTTCGCGGGACCGCTCGCCGACACGTTACGCCCGTCTCCGCATCACGTCCTCTGCTCAATCCACGGTGGAAAGTGCGCGACAGCGGCGGTGCGCGCCGGCTCAGACACATCAAGCGGCTGTTTCCAACGAGAAGGTGCATCGTCATGGAGTCCTGCAGAATGAAGCGCTGCGCTGCACGCGTTGTGGTGGGAATGATGGCCCTCGGGCTGGCATGCAGTACCGCATCGGGGCCATCGGCGCGGGCCGTCGACAAGGGGAAAAAGGCCAGGCTCCCGAAGGACGTGGTTCTCGCCTGGGTCGAGATAATGCTCGACGCCAACGCCATCGACTGCGGCCTGGCCGTGCAGGACGCCCCCGGCCCGACGTACACCAGCCGCGCTTTCGGCATCGTCACAGCCGCCATGTGCGACGCCTGCAACTCGATCCGGCACAAGCACGAGCCGTACCTGTCGGAGTTCAGCGGTTTCAACTCGGCCAATCTGCCGGCGTCCGTCTCGGTCGCCGCCCATGATACGCTGGTGGCCC
>CAZWGW010000144.1:0-12501 GCA_964633565.1 uncultured Planctomycetaceae bacterium | reverse complement strand
GACGAGATTCACCGGCGATGGGATGTTGCCGGGCGACTTCAGCGCCGAACGCGACATCGACGTCGACCCGCCTGAGGCCGCCGTGCGTCGCCACATGCCGTCGACAGTGCCTCGAACCCGCAGGCAATGTGCGAATTCCTGGGACAACGCGCCGCCGACGGCGACTATTGGACCTGCTGGAGCATCAACGCGGCGGCACTGCGCCGGATGCTGCTGGCCGCCGGGTTCGCCGCAATCGAACACGAGGACCATTTCGTGTTGAGGTCGGAGCCGGGAGGCAAAGGCTTTGTCGTGCCTCACGTCGTGATGACGGCCAGCATCTGACGGGCCGCGCGTCCAGCCGTTTGCGGCAAACGTCTTGACTCTCCCACACTTGGGGGATAAAACTCCGCCGCGCAAGGACCGGGGGGCGGATTGCAGGGCGGCGCTCCGGTTCCGAGAGGGGTCGATTCTCTGCTCGAACTGCTGAGGCAGCGCATGGACGCGACTGGCAGCCATCCCGAATCGGACACGGATCGCGCGTCGCCAACGCTGGTATTTCAGCCGGAAATACTGTCCCGGGGCGAGATCGAACTGCTCTGCCGTCGTGCCGTCGTCGAGGCCGCAAATGATGTGAGCCCGCGGACGGAACGCGGATTGGCCGGCAGCGATCAGCAGTTGCTCATCGGATCGTTGCAGTCGCTGGGGCGGCTGGCCGTCCTCGGCCGGGCTGCGCCTGCTTTTGCCCATTGGCCATGGTTCAGCCGCCGGCCGGCCCGGTGGGCGGCCCGCTGCGTCCTGTTTCTCTCGCGGTTTCTGGTGTCGCAGCAGACGCAGTTCAACGCCGCCTGTCTGAATGTGCTCAACGATCTTGCGCAACAACTGGCGCACGTCCGAACTGGTCAGGGAACGTCCATCCGGCGAGTTGAACTGCATCTGCAGGAAAGGATCGACTCGCTTGAAGCGCGGGTCGCCGACCTGCAGCGTGAATTGTCCCACGTCGCGGCGGCAAGGGGGGGCTCATGAAGCTCCTCATTGCCACTGTCCAGGTGCCGTTTGTGCGCGGCGGTGCAGAAGTCCTGGCAGAGTCGTTGTGCGCGCGGCTGCGTGCCGCGGGACACGCCGCCGAGATCGTCGCCCTGCCGTTCAAGTGGTATCCGCCGGAACGTGTCCTCGATCACATGCTGGCGAGCCGGCTGTTGGACCTGAGCGAATTCAGCGGCGAACGGGTCGACCGTGTGATCGGGCTGAAGTTTCCCGCGTATCTGGTTCCCCATCCCGACAAGGTGTTGTGGCTTGTCCATCAGCACCGGTCGGCGTACGACCTGTGGGCCGACCCGCAGGGCGACCTGGTGACTGCACCCAATGGCGCCGCGGTGCGCGACGCGATTCGCCACGCGGATTGTGAACTGATTCCCCAGTCGCGGGCGGTCTACACCATCGCCGGAAACGTTTCGCGCCGCCTGCAGAAATTCAATGGCATCGATTCGACGCCGTTGTATCCGCCCCCGCTCGATGCCGAACAATTTCACTGCGCCACCGCCGAGGACTTCCTGTTCTTTCCCAGTCGACTCTGTCCGATGAAACGCCAGGAGCTGGTCCTGGAGGCGCTCGCCGCGACGCGTGAGCCGGTGCGGGTGCGCTTCGCGGGAGACCCCGGCACAGCACAGATCCAGACGAGGTTGCTGTCGCGGTGCAGCGAACTGCGACTGCAGGACCGCGTGACGTGGCTCGGGCGAATCAGCGAATCCGGGAAACGCGACCAATACGCGCGATGCCTCGGGGTCGTCTTTCCGCCGCTCGACGAGGACTATGGCTATGTGACGCCGGAGGCAATGCTGGCGCAGAAGCCCGTCGTAACGTGCATGGATTCCGGCGGTCCACTGGAATTTGTCCGGTCGCGTGAAACGGGCCTCGTCGCGGAACCGACCCCGCAGGCGCTGGCGGCGGCATTCGACGAACTGTGGACCTGCCGCGACCAGGCTCGCACCTGGGGCGCAGCCGGACGGGAGCGCTACGATTCGATGGGGATCGGCTGGCACCAGGTCCTGGAAAGGCTGGCCGCATGAGAATCAACTGGTTCTCGCCGTTGCCGCCGGCGAAGACGGAAATCGCCAACTACACGGCGCGCCTGCTCCCGGCACTGAGTGGGTCGTGCGAGATCGCGCTCTGGACGGATCAGCCGGCGTCCAGCCTGTCCCTCGATGTCCCTGTCAGCGTCCGGCAATTCGCCCTGGATCGACCGCCCTGGCGGGAACTGAATCAGGCGGACATCAACGTGTACCACATCGGCAATAACCCGCAGTGGCACGCCGCCATCTGGCAACTCAGTCGCCAGTATCCCGGGCTGGTCGTCCTGCACGAATCCCGACTGGCGCACCTGTTCCTGGGAATGAGTCGTGAGATCGATGACCGGGTCGCCTTTCTGGACCAGCTGTCGGCGCACTACGGCGGGGCCGGCGTGCAGGCCGTGTTCCGTTTCTGGGACGGCACGACATCAATTGAGTCCCTGTCGGAACAGTTGCCGCTGACGGAGCTGGCGACAACGAACGCTTTGGGCGTGCTGGTCCACAATCGCGATGCGTTTGAATGCCTGCAGCAGACTTCGTGTGTTCCGGTCATGTGCGCGTCTCTGCCGCATGTTTGCACCGTCCGTTGTCCCGAGCCTGTGACACACCTCAGGAAATATGCCGGTGCGGCACGATATCGCCTGGTGCTGTTCGGGCACATCGGCACGAATCGACGGCTGGAGGCGGTCCTCCGCGCCCTGGGCAGCTTTCCCGAACGACATCGATTTCAACTCGACGTCTACGGTGATGTGTTTCAGCGGGAAGCATTCGTGCGCCTGATCCGGGACCTGTCGCTCAAACCCTTCGTGCGGATGCACGGATTTGTCTCCGAGTCGACCTTGACTGCCGCCTTGCAGCAGGCCCATCTGGCGATCAACCTGCGGTTCCCGACCATGGGTGAAGCGTCCGCCAGCCAACTCCGCATCTGGGACCACGCGCTGCCCAGTCTGGTGACGCCACATGGCTGGTATGCACGATTACCGACGGACACGGTCAGTTTCGTGCGTCCTGAGCACGAGTCGGCCGACCTGCACGCGCTGCTGGCGGCGTTTCTGCGGGACCCGATCCGATTTGCCGAAAGGGGACTGAAAGGCCGAACGGTCCTCGAGCGATGCCACCGCGCCCCCACGTACGCGCAGGAGCTGCTGTCGTTCGCGACCGGATGCGCGCGGAACCGGGGGCGAATCGCACTCCGCGGCGTCGCCCGTCATGCGGCGCTGAGACTTGTAAATGTCGCCGGTCCGCGTGGCGCGGAAATCGGCTTTGGCTCGCTCGCCAACCAGGTTCTGGCGCTGAAAGGCCAGCAGGTGTTGACGTTTGAGCCGTCGGAATCTCTGACGTGTACCAAACAGCCGCGCATCGCCGCGTGATGCGGTCCTGGCGCTACAATCCGGAGACACGATCATGCTCATCGAACAACTCAGCAGGCCGGCCAAGCGACTGATCAAGCGCATCGCCCTCAACGTGAATGCACGACGCCGTACACGCGGTGATGGCATGCCTCGCTACCGGCGCTACCTCAGCAACCGGCCTCAGGACCCGGAGCAGTTGCTGAAAGCCGCCGGGGACTATGTCTCGAATCTGGCCCGGGGTGGGGAGCACGATTACCTGTATTTGAAGCCCTACGACCCCACGCCCGGGAACCGGATGTTCTTCATCGAGCTGTACCAGATCATGAACATCCTCCAGGCGATGGACCTGCCCGGAGGAAGCCGCGTGCTGGAAGTCGGGTGTGGCCCCGGCTGGGTGACGGAAGTCCTCGCGCTCATGGGGTTCGAGATCGACGCGCTCGACCCGAGCCAGGAGATGATCGACGTTGCGCAGGTGCGGCTCGACGCGTGCCGCTCGCATCACCACCTGAAGCACTGCCGCCCGGTCCGGTTTCATTGCCAGTCCCTGGAAGCGTGCGACCTGCCCGACGAAACGTTCGACGCCGTGTTGTTTCACGAATCGCTGCATCACATCGTCGATGAACTCGCGGGGCTGAAGCAGGTCTTTCGCATGCTGTGTCCCGGCGGAATCATCGGGGTCAGTGGTGAAGGCGCGTGGCGACCGGGCAACCGTGTGATGGAACAGTTCTTCGATGATGAGATGGAGCGCTTCGGCGTCCTCGAGAATCCCTTCACCGTCGAATATCTGGACTACCTGCTGGAAGAGAGCGGCTTTGAATCGGTGACCCGCTACGAGGGAGTCAATGGACTCTTTCCCGTCAAGGACGGCGGCCGGCCCCTGCGCGATGTGGCCATGTTCCCCGCCACCGACTATCAGTCCCTCACGGCGCGCAAACCCGATCCCCGGGCCTCACTCACGACACAGGACCGGCGGGGGACCGCGCGCGGTGAATTGACCGTCCTCACGTCAGAACGGAACACGGCACGCAGGAGCATCAGTGTCACGGCGTTGCTCAAAAACTGCGGGGACGTGACGTGGAACCACAGCGACCGGCAGGGACACGGTTACGTCACGCTCGCACTGCGGCAAGGACCGCCCGGAACTCCGGAGTTCCGCGAGGCGGCGCCGAGAACGCGAATCCCCCAGTCCGTGCAGCCGGGCGCCAGCATCACGGTGCAGCACACGTTCCTGCTTCCGGATGACGACGACCCGCGGCCGTGGACGCTCGATCTGGTCAACGAGCAGCACTACTGGTTTTCAAACCGAGGGACAGTTGCCGTGGATCTCGAGACGCCGCAGCCGCTTTGATCGAAGACCGGAGCACACCGGGCACAACCGTCACCGCGACCTGTCCGATCGCGATCCCGAGCGCCAGTCCCGCCAGCGTGTCGCTGATGTAGTGACTCGGGGCGATGACACGCGATATCGCCGTCGCGCCGGCGAGCGCGTAGAACATGTGCCGCCCGCGCGGATAATAACTCGCGAGCGCGACCGCCAGTCCCATCGCCGTGGCTGAGTGAGCCGACGGAAAACTCTGGGCATGGCTTGAACCGCCCAGTGACGGGAACAGTCCGCCGAACGTCTCCAGGCCGTGCGTTACCTCCGCCGCGATGCCCCACGGTCGATCCCGGCGGATAACGAGTTTCAACAGGTTCGCCGCCAGGCCGGAACCAATGGCCGCCAGCAGAATGCCGGTGGTATTGCGTCGCCGATGCCGCGTCTCCAGACAAAAGACGGCAAGCGCGATGGCCGCCACACCCGCCCCGTGGCCGAACGGTTCCAGGTTCTCAAACAGTTCGCGGAGTTTTGCAAACGTTCCGTCCCGAGCCAGTCGGGCCACCGGGACATCGATCCACAATGCCGCCAGAGCCAGGAGGCACAGCAGAACGGGCGGCATCCAGCGCCTGGTCCAGGGCATCGTCCGTCTCCAGTTCTCAAAAGCGTTGACTCGTTGCCGTTGCATGTCGAGCGGTTGAACTCGGTTCACCGCCGTCCGGGCGGGCGGGTCGCCCCAGCACGACCAGCCGTTGTTTCGACAAAAACCGATCGGCTTCCGCCAGCACGACGACTCCCGGAGGGAGGTTCGGCCCCAGTTCGCGGGCCTGTTCCAGAGGCGTGATCACGAAGCCTTCCGGCTCCGTCTGCAGAAATTGAACGACTTGTCCAGCGGGGCTGGCAAGGGCATCCGCGCCGGACTGCCGCCGCGGCAACGCAGTGATCGATCGGCCGCTGTAAAATACCCAGCTTGGCTCCAGGATCTGGTACGACGCGATCCGCGGATCGACTGCGGATGAGCGAATCGCCTGCAGCAGGACGCCGCTCTGCTGGTGCCCATCCACCCGTTGTGCCCCCACGGCGAAGATCAGGGTGGTGAATGCGACGGCGCTGGACGCAAACACCGCGGCCGTGGACCGCAGCTTCTGCCTGGCCGCCAGCCACAGGCAGAGGCCCCCCGCGCCCAACGGTACCAGGCCGATCAGTCCGAGCCATTCCTCGCCAGTCACGTATCGGCGGGCGACCAGCGGCAATGCCGCCGCGAACGCCGCCCCCACCAGCGCGTAGCAGCCCAGGCCGACACGCAGCCACCGCCCGGCCGCCGCCTGTCGGCTCCAGCGGCTGACGTAGTGGCCGGTCAGCAGGGCCAGGGCCGGGAAGCAGGGCGTGATGTAGCTGGGCAGTTTCGTCCGAGGCAGCGAAAAGAGTCCGACGTAAACGGCGATCCAACAGAGTGCAAGCACGTTGGCCGGGCGCAACGCCGCCTCCTGTCGGAATTGCTCCCTGAGATCCAGCAGCAGTGGTACTGCGAAGATCGACCACGGGAAAAAGCCGACGAGGATTGCCGCGGGATAGAACAGGATGTTGCCGTCGTGCCCTTCCATGACGCTGGTTGCGCGTTGCACGTTATGTACCAGCAGGAACCCGCGCAGGAATTCTCCTTGCGTCGCCACGCCGACGGCCCAGTACCACGGGAGTGCAACCGCCGTGACCACGACGATGAGCGTGAGCGGACGCATCGACCACAGCGTCGTCAGGAAATGTCGTGGACCGAACCGCAGAATGGTTCGCATCGATGACGTGGCATTTACCGGCCTCACCACGGCCGCGGGGAGCCGCATGATCAGCAGGAACAGTCCGATCACGGCACACGGCAACAGGACGCCGACCGGTCCCTTCGCCAGCACCGCCAGGCCCATGGCCGCGTACATGCCGGCGACCGTCAGCCGGCGCTGCGGAAACCAGTCTCTCTCCCGAACCCGCGCGGAATATGAATCGGGCGCTGCGGTGTCGACTCGTTGAAACGTCCCCAGGACATAAATTGTGATTGCCAGCGTGGTGCAGGCGATCAGCACGGAATCCGGCGTCGCCGCACGGCCGGCCATCGCAAACAGCAGGCTGCTGCTCAGGGCGACTGCGGCCCACGCCCCCGCGCCTGTTCCGAATAATCGCCGTCCGATCGCGAATGTACAGCCGACCGTAACCATTGCCCACAGTGCGCTCGGCAACCGGGCCGCAAACTCGCTCACGCCCAACACCCGATAGACCGCCATGATGCACCAGTACAGCAGGACGGGCTTGTGGCTCCGCAGTTCGCCGTTAAAGGTCGGGACAACCCAATCATCTCGATCGAGCATTTCCCGGGCGCAGCCGGCATTGCGCGGCTCATCGCGGTCCCAGAGTCGCGGACCACCCAGGTTCGCGAACAGGGTCAGCCCGACCGCAATGGACATCAGCGCCAGTTGCACCTCACGCCGATCGAACACCGGGGGTCTCCGCAGGCACTCAGTCGCGTCAGCGTTTCCTGGGCGTCACAACATGGCCGTGACGCCGTCACTTCGCCATGCACACGATCCCGGTCAACCGCGACTCGGTTCGCATAACGGTCGCCAGCAGCTTGAGGAACTGCCACGCGCTGCGGATCGGGCCCAGCGCCCAGGCCGGCGCCGAACCGCGTGAACCGTAGACGGCATGCGCCAGGTGGGAGGCGTTGGGAAACACCTGAAATGAGTGGAACCCGGCCTTGCGCCCCGTCGCAATCACGCGCCGGGGAGGCATATCCTTCTCCGTTACACCGAACCGGGCGACTGCGGACCGGGTGCAATGCCTCAGGAAGTGGCCGAATCCCGGTTCCGAAGCGATGCACACACCGCCAGGCACGAGCGCACGACTGGCGCTCTGGATGGCCTTCTCCTCGTCCACGGCGTGATGTAGCGAGTCATAGAACAGCGCGGCCTCAAATTCCATCTCGAACGACAGCGCCTCGTAATCCTCGGCGACAAATCGAACGTTGTTCAGTCCTGCGTCGCGGCGCAGCTCTTCGGCCGCAGCCAGCATGTCCGCGGAGATATCAACCCCGGTCACGTGATATCCGCGCCGGCCCAGAAACAGGCTGGTCCATCCGGTTCCGCAACCGAGGTCGAGGATTCGCGCCGGCGGGGGCGGGAGCAGACGCATGATCGCCCCGAATTGAACCAGGTAACTTGCACAATCATCGTCGGTGAACGGCTTGCCGATCGCGTGCCGCTGCCCGTCGGACCCAATGTTCCGGAAGTAGTCGATCTCGCACTGTTTGCTCATGAGCGTGTCGTCCCGGTCGAATGCCGCGGAAGGGTATCAACCGGCCGTCAACCGGCCAAGACGAATCCTCGACTGCCCCCGACCCAATCTCGTCTCCCCGCGCCGAATGCCTGACTGGGACTGTCACGCTCTCGAATCCGACCTTGATTGCTTTACGCGACGTTTTCGCCCGTGGTCAACGTCTGGCCACCGACCGGATCAGCCACAACGCCAGTCCCGTGAGCAGCACGTTTCCGATCCACATCGCCCAGGCCGGGTCCAGGTGGCCGGCCTTGCATTGCGCCGCGATTCCCAACTCCACCGTGTAGTACGCGCCGGCGATCGGCATGAAACAGAACAGGATGTTCGTCAACATTCGCCCCGAGGCCTGCAGTGCCGCGAGCGCGCTTCCGAATAACGCGAATCCGAAACTGGCATACGCCAGCGCATAACGGCCGTGCAGTTCGGTCTGCAGACTGCGGGACACCAGGATTGCCTCTTCGAGGTACCAGTCCGACAACAGCGTCTCGATGGCGGGTTTTTCGGCGCCGGCGTGGGTCAACTCGCGTATGCGCTGCCGAATGAACTGCTTTCTCTCCGGGATCCGCCGCCGGATTTCCGCCAGCGTCAGATGTCGCGACTTTGGCCGCGGGGTGTTTGCCAGGTACGGCAGTGGAATCGTCTGCGTCCCGCTGATGAAGACCCGGTCGTGCGGACTGTCGGGCGCATGGACCACGTCCACATTGGCATCGACGACGGTGAGCAGAACCGCACCCTGCTCGCCGTCGATCACGAACCGCCCCCCGGCCGCACACACCGCGTACTCCCGTCCGTCAGGCGCACGGAAGTTGATCCTGGGGCGGATCATCCACGTGCCGTCCATTCCGGCAACCGCAATCTGCAAGCCGTACGGACCATTCTCAAGACGCCCCTTCGCGTCAAGCTGTTGCACCATTAACTCCCCCGCGTATGCCATGACGGTTGTCTGAATGTTCTGCGCCGCCCAGGGCACCGCGCGGTCCGTCAGCACAAACGTTGCCAGCGCGAGTTCCGCTCCGAGCAGGATCCCGGGCGCCAGCAGTGACACGACGTTGATGCCTGCGGCCTTGGCTGCCGTGATCTCGCCATCCGCCCCCATCCGCCCATAAACCATGACGATGGCAAACAGCAAGGCTCCTGGAATCGCGAAGGGGAGCATTACGGGTACAAGGTACGGGATCAGCTTCAACAACAGGTCCGCCGAGGCTCCGACCGCAACGAGTTGTTGAACCGCCCCCACCAGGAGCATCAGGCCGGTCATCACGGACAACGTCAACACGAACAGACCCAACAATTCACGGAGGACTTGCTGGTGGAGGACTTTGATCCAGGGCTGGCACCGGCCAAGCCCAGGTGGCTGACGAGTCACCGGCGGGATGTCCATGTCAGAATTCGCAGAACAACCGCAAAGAACTGGGGGGCTGGGAAGAATGCGCATCCCTCGGCGCCCGCCGCAGGTCCGGCACGGTTTACGAATCGAACTGTCGTCGGGAGGTTGAGCATGGACCATGACCGAGCAGGATGTCCAGAGCAATTTGTGGCGAACGGCTCGTTTTGCCCGCGATGCACACCGTCTGGCCGATCATGCTGCCGTTCCCGCCGGTCGTAGTCCCATCCTGCCTGTCGCCGGAAGGCTGGGATCGGACCACGGACGACATACCGATCGACCGCTCATTCCGGGACAGCCACCCCGCCGCCCGCATCGTCGGCGCACTGATCGTGTGACGTGCCGATCCCCCTTGTTGGCTGCTCATGACCGGACTATGATCCCGCGCGCACCGGCACCACAGGAAGGACCCGACGATGCCCAGGACTCAGTTGCCCGGCGCGGATTACCTGCACTCCGTCGCAGCCGCGGTGGCCTCGATCCCCACGGAGCCCCTGGAGCAGCTTGCCGACGACCTTATGCTCGCCTGGCGGAACAGGCGGTTCGTCTTTACGTGCGGCAATGGCGGCAGTGCCGCCAACGCGGCCCACATTGCGGAAGACATCGGTAAGTGCACGATTCCGGAAGACGCGCCGGAATTTCCCCGCTTTCGCATGCTGAGCCTCGCCGACAGCGCGCCATACCTGCTGGCCTGGGCCAATGACGACGGCTTCGACCGGGTCTTCGTCGAGCAGTTGGCCAATCTCGCATCACCCGGGGATGTGCTGCTCGCCATCAGCACCAGCGGGTGCAGCCGCAACGTCGTGCTGGCTGCGGAGTGGGCGCGTCGGCATGGGCTCGTCATCTGGGCGCTGACGGGGTGCCGTGAATCTCCCTTGCTCGAACTGGCCGATCGTGCCCTTCAGGTCCCGTCCGACGACGTTGGAATCATCGAAACCGCGCACCTCGCGGTGACGCATTGGCTGGTGGAACATCTCCGTTCACGGTTGCGGGACGCGCTCTGTGGCGAGTGCCAGGCCGCGCCTGCGACGGTCGGGCCACAGTTCCTCGAGCGGAATGCGCTTGACGCGCGTTATGCCGCTGCGTCGACGCGCTGCGTCGGCCCGGCAGAATTCGCGGCGTGACCACGTCGATCGCCGGCGACGCTCTGCAGATAGCCCGTAATCTCCCTCTCGAACCGGTCTGAACTGAATTTCAGCGCCTGCCGCCGCGCCGCGTCGGGACAGAATCCGTGCCGGCCGGCTTCCAGCTTCAGCAATGCGTCGCACAGGCAATCAACCGTCTGTTCCTGAAAGAGGATCCCCGTCCCCGGACGTGACTCGTCCGCCGCGAGGACCGTTTCCGTCGCCCCTCCCCGCTCGAAAGCGACGACCGGAGCACCGCAGGCCTGCGCCTCCACCGGCACAATCCCGAAATCCTCGCAGCCCGGGAAGATCAGCCCCCGGCAGCGCCGCAGCAGGTCCCGGATTTCGGCATCGCTCCGCCAGCCCAGCAACTGTACGGTCGGACCGGCCTGCGCGGCGAACCGCTTCCGAAGCGGTCCCGCGCCGACGATCAGCAGCCGTCGCCCCAGCCGGTTGCACGCGTCAATTGCCAGGTCCACCCGCTTATAGGGAACCAGTGCCGAGACGCAGACGTAGAAGTCTTCACGTTCGACGCACGCCGGCGTATAGAAGCGGACATTCACCGGCGGATAGATCACGACGCTGTCGCGGCCGTAACAGTCGTGGATCCGGCCCTGAATCGTCCGGCTGATCGCCACGAAATGCGTCACGCGGTCGCTCGCCGCACGGTCCCATGCGCACATCCAGTCGAGCAATCGGTTCCGCAGGGCCGCGGTGAGGCGGGACGCACGTTTTGACCGGCCGGCTGCTGCCGGCGTTTCAAAGTAATCGTCGCGCAGCGCCCAGGCATACCGCATCGGAGTAAAGCAATAGCAGACATGCGGCACCCCACGCGGAACGAGCACGCCTTTCGCCACCGCATGGCTGCAACTGACGACAAGGTCCAGGTCCGCAGGTAACCGGAACGATTCGATGGCCGCCGGCATCAGCGGCAGCAGGTAGCGGTACATCCGCGTAATCCCCGGGATACGCTGCAGCGGGCTGGTCTGGACTTCCATCCGCTCGATCGCGCCGGTCGTCGCGCCGGGACGGCGCAGCAGCGTAAACACTTTCGCGTCCGGGTAGCGGCGGCACAGCGCGTCGAGGCACTTCTCGCCGCCGCGGGTGCTGACGAGCCAGTCGTGCACCAGCGCGATCTGCATCGACTCGCATTGTCCGGACAGCGACACTCGTTTCACGGGCGCGCCCCTTCATGCAGCACGACGCACGACGGGCTGCAACTGGACCCCGTCGCTCCGCGAGCCCATCACGGTTTCGAACGCCCGGGAACCTGACTGACCCGGGTACAGGCTCGTTGCACCGCCATCCGGGTCAGTCCGCTTCGGACACAGAATCGCCCCGGGAGTCCGGAGCAGGATCTGCAGGTCGAACAGCAACGAACGTCGACGGACATACTCCAGATCGAATTGCAGACGCTCTTCGATCCGTGGATCGCCGCGCCACCCGTTGATCTGCGCCCAACCTGTGATTCCCGGCCTGACGGAGTGCCGGTCGTCGTAGCGTGGAATGCAGCGGCGGAACTGTTCGACAAAAAATGTCCGTTCCGGACGCGGGCCGACCAGACTCATCTCGCCCCGTATGACATTCAGCAATTGCGGCAGTTCGTCACAGCATGTCCGCCGCAACCAGCCCCCGAGTTGCGTGCAGCGCGGGTCATTGCTGACCGCAAACACGGGACCGGTGTTCCGTTCCGCGTCGACGTGCATGGAACGGAACTTCAGCATCTGAAAGCGTGTTCCGTTCCGTCCCACGCGTTCCTGTCGGTAAAGCACCGGCCCCGGCTGGGTCAGCTTGGAGAGCGCCACAATCAGCAGTAACAGCGGAGCGCAGGCAATCAGCAGGATCGCGGCCGCAACGACGTCGAACAGCCTTTGTCGTCGTGACTCGTCCGCCGCCACACCGTCCCTGCGCAGTCGCGGACCGGTGATTGTCCCGTCGCCGATCAACCCGAGGACAC
>CAZWGW010000143.1:0-12514 GCA_964633565.1 uncultured Planctomycetaceae bacterium | reverse complement strand
AGGGGTACTCCCACTTGTCCGGCATCGAAATAATGTCGCGGTTGAACAGGTGATGCCAGTCGGAGTTTCGGCCCTGCTTGCGCTCGGCCGGCGGCGGAGGCTGTTCGGGGTCCCCCTGCAGCCAGTGTTCGACGACGTAGTGATAGAACTGTTTGCTCCACAGCAGCCCGGCGTACGCCTGCTTCGCGACGGATGCCTGTTCGGCGGTCATACCCGTCGGCAGGTGCGCGACATAGAAATCGTCGTGCTCCTGCCGTCGCTGCTCAAACACGGACTCGAATTCCGGCCCGAACGGGACGTCGGCCACCTCCGCGGCGTCCGTGAGCCGCAAATACAGTGTCGTCGACGCTCCCCCCGCCACGGTGAGCACGAAATGCGCGGCCGCCTTGGTGCCGGATGGGTTGGGATGCACGGCATCCGAGTGGCCGTGAATGACGTAGTCATGGAAGGCGTCTTTGGTCCGGTGCGGCCCGTTCGGGAGTCCGAACAATCGCTCGTTGTTCGTCTCATTCTCGGTGAACAGCAATTCGGCGAATTGCTGTCCCGGGCCCGGCGCAATCTGCCAGAGAAATGACCCGAGGCTCGGGTGATCGGCGCGGACCGATCCTTTGCCCGTCCGCGACAGGTGCGGTTTCAGTTCGCACCCCTTGTGCGTGCAGCCCCAGGACCAGGTGTTGCGGAACCACAGCGTCGGCAGGACGTGGATCGTCGCCGCCTCCCGCCCGCGGTTCGCCACGGTGATCCTGATCAGCATGTCGTTCGGCGACGCTTTGGCGTATTCGGCGAACACATCGAAGTATCGGCCGTCGTCAAACACGCCGGTGTCGAGCAATTCGAACTCGCGCTCCTCTTTGCCGCGGCGTTGATTCTCCTCGACCAGCCGGCCGTATGGGAACTCCGCCTGCGGATACTTGTACAACGCCCGCATGTAGGAGTGCGTCGACGACGAATCGAGATAGTAATAGCACTCCTTGACGTCCTCGCCGTGATTCCCTTCGGGACCCGTCAGGCCGAAGAGCCGCTCCTTCAGGATCGGGTCCCTTCCGTTCCAGAGCGCTATCGCGAAGCACAACCGGCACTCGCGGTCGCAGATCCCGAGCAGCCCGTCTTCCCCCCAGCGATACGCGCGGCTGCGCGCGTGGTCGTGCGGGAAATAGCTCCAGGAGTCTCCCCCGGGGGAGTAGTCCTCACGGACGGTCCCCCACTGCCGCTCGGAGAGGTATGGTCCCCAGCGCTTCCAGTTGGCCGTGCGGTCGCGCGACTGCCGGAGTCGAAGATCTTCAGCGGTGCTCATGCCGGCGCTCGATTGACGTGGATCATATTGCTGCAACGTACAGTGGGGAACCATGCATCCTTCGATGAGCCCCGGCCAGGCGCGGTTTCGGCATATTGCCAATTTGCCAATTTGCCGGTGAGACGTTGCCGAAGGTCGCCGCGGCCCGGTAAATTCGCTGACACTTGTCATATCACGCGGCGTGCCGGGCAAGTCAGCGCCTGGCCCGTCAATGGAATTTGTGACGTCAGTGGGCAGATTCCCGCCGCATCTCCCTTCTCCCTTGTGACCGTGCGCCGACCCGCTTACCCTGCGCTGCGCGATTCAACCATGGAACCACCGACAATGCCCGCCCCCCGCGACGGACAGCTCCCGTCCCTTGAACAGCGAATCCTCGACTTCGTCAACCTCCCTGAGTATGAGCCGGTCAAACCGCGAAACCTCGCCAAGCGGCTGGACATTCCCAAAAAACGGCTCGATGAGCTGCGGGAAACCATCGACCGCCTGCAGGCCACCGGTCAGATCCGTGTGGGAGGCAGCGGACGCATCAAACCCCGCACTCCGGCCGGGCTGATTGCCGGCGTCATGCGAAAACGCTCCAGCGGCGCGGGATACCTCGTGCCACACGAGCCGCGGCCGACCGACGTCACGGGCGACATCTACGTCGCCCCCGAAGACATGCGCGACGCCCACAACGGCGACGAAGTCCTCGTCCGGCTCACGTCGCGGCGCGGGCCCGGGGGCCGCCGCTGCGGCATCGTCGTTGAAGTCGTCGGACGGGCCACGAACGTCTTTGTCGGGACCTACATGGAAGAGGCCGAACAGGGTTATGTCTCCATCGACGGCACCAACTTCAACGAGCCGGTCTGGGTCGGCGACCCGGGGGCCAAAGGCGCGCGCGAGGGGGACAAGGTCGTTATCGAGATGATCCGCTTCCCCACCCAGCACCAGCAGGGGGAAGCTGTCCTGACCAAGGTCCTCGGACCGCGCGGCGAGCCGGGCGTCGACACGCTGTCGATCATCCACGAGTTCGGTCTGCCGGACGAGTTCCCCGACGATGTGCTCGACGAGGCCCGCATCGAGGCCGAGAACTTCAGCGAGGATCAGCTCGGCGGCCGCGAAGACCTGACCGGCGAGGTCACCGTGACAATCGACCCTGCCGACGCCCGCGATTTCGACGACGCCATCTCGCTCCGCCGCAGCGACGACGGGCACTGGCATCTCGGCGTGCACATTGCCGACGTTGCGCACTTTGTGCAGCCGGGGACGGCCCTCGACCGCGAGGCGCAGCTCCGCGGCACGAGTGTGTACCTGCCGACAAAAGTGATCCCCATGCTCCCGGAGGTGCTCTCCAACGCGCTGGCGAGCCTGCAGGAGCAGCGGGTCCGCTATACCAAATCGGCCTTCATCGAGTACACGCCCGACGGCATCCCGGTCCACACGCGTTTCGCCAACTCCGCGATCAGGGTCACAAAGCGGTTCGCGTACGAGCAGGTGCTCCCCATCATCGAGGGCGCGAACGGGGAGGGAAACCCGGCCTCGCGCAAAAAGTCGGGTGCCGCTGCCGTCCCCTCCAACGTCCGCAAGCTGTTGTGCGACATGCGCGAACTGGCGATGCTGCTGCGGGGCCGGCGGTTCGAGGCCGGGGCCGTGAACCTCGACCTGCCCGAGATCAAGCTGGACTTCGACCAGGACGGGCGCGTGGCCGGCGCGCATGAGGTCGTGCACGACGAGAGCCACCAGATCATCGAGGAGTTCATGCTGGCGGCCAATGTCGCCGTCGCCACGAAGCTGGCCGACAAGGGACTGGAGTTCCTGCGCCGCGTCCATGCCGATCCCAGCGAAAGCAAGATGCGGGCCTTCGGCGAATTTGCATCGGCCCTGGGCTATCCGCTCAAGAACCCGCAGAGCCGGCACGAATTGCAGCGGCTGCTCAAGCGTCTCGTGGGTCAGCGCGAGGAGCGGGCGGTTCACTATGCCCTGCTGCGGAGCTTCAAGCAGGCCGAATACTCCCCCTTCGACATTGGCCACTACGCCCTGGCCGAACAGAACTACTGCCATTTCACCAGCCCGATCCGGCGGTATCCTGACCTGACCATCCATCGCTGGATTGATGCGCTGCTCACCGGCAACCGCACGTACCGCGGATCGCGCGGCGAGGAACTGCTGCGGCTGGCCCGGCAATGTTCCGCCACCGAGCGCCGCGCCGCAGAAGCTGAGCGCGAACTCGTCAGCCTGAAGCTGCTGGCGTATCTCGAGACCCGCATCGGCATGGAACTCGACGCCGTCATTACGGGCGTCGACCGCTACGGGTTCTTCTGCCGCGGCACCGCGTTGCCGGCGGAGGGGCTGGTGCACGTCACCACCCTGTCGAGCGGCGACTATTACGACTACGACAAGTCCGCGCAACGGCTGATCGCGCGGCGCAGCGGCGAACAGTTCCGCCTGGGGGACATGGTGCGCGTGCAGGTCGCACGCGTCGACGTGGACCGGCGCGAACTCGATTTCCGACTGGTCCGCCATGAGCGCCGCGGCGCAGCGATGCCCGGTCGCCGGCCTGGCCGGCGCGACGGGGATGCCGCGCAAGGCGAACGGCGCGGCCGCAAGAAACAGGGAACAAAGCGATCCAATCGCAAGGGGCGGAAACCGCGCTGAAAGCGACGGGATTCCCGATGCCGCGATGCCGCTGCCGCGGATTGACCTTCGTACACCGATTTCGTAAATTCTATCCCTGCTAAAGACTTGAGGCGACGCCCCGCGCCTCGTCAAATCGGAGACGGTCGCCGATGCGACCAGAATTCTGAGGTGTGACATGTCCAGCGGGTTCGCCGGCGGCAGCGACGTTGCGCCCGCCACCATGCGCGGGCTGGACTGGCCCTGCCTGCATCAGTTCTGTGTCTTCATGGAAAACCGCGTCGGGCGGCTGCACGAGTTGCTGCGCTCGCTGGAGCGCCAGGACCTGCGCGTCGTCGGACTGAGCGTCGTCGACAGCGTTGATTTTGCCGTGGCGAGATTGATCGTCAATGACACCGACCGCGCGCGCGAAGTGCTGTCGCTCGCCGGTTTCACGGTGACCGAGAACGACATCCTCGGCGTCGTCCTCCCGGAATCCGACCAGCCGTTCGAACAGATCTTTTTCGCGCTGATGACGGCCGAACTCAACATCAGTTACACGTACCCGCTCCTGTACCGTTACCAGGGACGCGGCGCCGTGGCGTTGCACGTCGACGATATCGATCAGGCCGTGCAGATCCTGAAGTCCAAAGGGCACCGCGTCATCACCGAGGGGGACCTGCTGAGCGATGCCGACTTCTTCTGACCGGCCCAACGTAGTCCGGTCACTCCGTGACCGGGACCTTGCTTGCTTTCCCAACCGGCTGCCGCTCAACCGGCCCCCGCCCCCTGAAACTCCTCTGCGTACAGTCGCGCGATGTCCGCGGCCGTCACGGTGATCTCCCGCGTGAAGCCGGTGTGCGTCCGTTCGTAGTTGATCTGTCCCGCCAGGTGCGGCTTCCGGTGGATTGCCTGGGCCAGCCAGGCGCGGTCCGCCTCGGACACTTCCCCCGCGTCGTCCGCCCAGCGGGTGCGGGTTTCCACAACGAGGGACTCAAGTCGCTTGTCGAATTTGTTGTAGGCGGCCATCAAACTGTTCGCAGGTTGGAGTTACTGAGCGCTGTTCATGTCGGGCCGCAGCTTCCGGGCGTCCCGGAGGTACACGTGGACGATCTCCTCCTGGCGCTTTCCGGTGTTGAGATGCAGCAGGATGCGGATGCACATCGGCATCCCGCCCGGCACGTCGATCTCGCGGGCGCACAGCAGGGGGACCTTGTGCATGCCGAGTTCGCGCGCCGCCTCCGCGGGGTAGGCGGCGTTCAGGTCGGGCGAGGTGGTGAAGATCGCCGAGACGATTTCGCTGAAGTCGGTCAGGTCGTTGGCGCGAATGATCTCCTGCAGCAGTTCCCGAGTCGCCTCGAGAATGCTGGCCGACGTGTTCTCGCGGGCGTTGATCGCCCCTCGCAGGCCGCGGACCGCCATGACCGTTCACATCATCCGTTGTGCATGTCCGTCGCGATCCGACAGCGGAGCGCGGCGCGAAAGTGTAGCCGATTCCCCGCCGCGAATCATCCGATCGACAGAAAAGCAGACAGGAAAACCGGAGACAGGTGTCTCCCGTCCGAGTCCGCAACCAGACTCTCAGCGGGACTCGGCAATCAGCGTCGAGCGCACGAAGTCCTCGTTCAGCGTCACCCCCAGCCCCGGGCCGTCGGGCACCGTGATCCAACCGTCCCGGGCCTGCACTTTCTCCAGCGTCAATTCGTGCCGCAGCGGCGAATCCTCGACGCAGTCCTCGAACAGAAACGCGTCCCGGCAGGTGCACAGCCAGTGCAGGCTCGCGGCCACGGTCAGCGGGCTGGTGTAACAGTGGTTGCACAGCCGCGCACCGATCTCTTCCACGCGCGCCCGGATGTAGGCCGCCTCGGTGAAGCCGCACCGCGACAGGTCGACCTGGTACACGTCGAGCGCGTGACGGTCAATGAACGGCCGGAACGACTCCCGCCCGCACTCCCCTTCGCCCGACGCGATCGGCACCGGCGAGCGGTCCCGCAGCCAGACGTAGCCGTCGACGTCGTCCTCGCGCAGCGGCTCTTCCAGCCAGCCGATGTTGTACTCGGCAAACGCCTGCGCGCGACGGAGAGCCGTCCGCGCGTCCCAGACGCAGCCGGCGTCGATCAACAGGTCCGCGCCGTTCCCTACCCCATCCCGCGCCCCGCGCACGAGGTCGATGTCGACCGCCTCGCTGGTCCCCATCGGCTCCCAGCCGAACTTCACCGCGTTGTAGCCGGCCTCGATCCACCGCTGGCCGATGTCGCGTGTCGCCTGGCGGTCGCGGCCGAACAGGATCGACGCGTACGCCTTGATCCGGTCGTGATGCTTGCCACCGAGCAGGCGGTGGATCGGTTCGCCGTAGTGCTTCCCCTTCAGGTCCCACAGCGCCATGTCGACGGCCGCCATCGCCGTGATGCCGACCCCCTTGCGGCCGAAGTACATCGTCCGGCGGTACATCTTCTGCCACAGCCGCTCCTGCTCCCGCGGATTTTCGCCGACCAGGACCTCCCGCAGGCCGCAGGCGATGTTGTGGCTGAACGGTGCATCGACGATCGCCTTGACCACTTCGGGGGATGAATCGGCCTCCCCGACCCCTTCGAGGCCGGTGTCCGTGCGGATGCGGACGAGCACCGAATCCTGGCTGCTCGCCGTTTTGGCCTGGACGTTCTCGATGCGGAGGATCTGGCAGACGACTTCGGTGATCTTCATGGTGCGGCAATGTGTCCGGGGTGCAGAGTGCTGGGGGTCGACGGTACACTCTAGCGGGCGGGTATTCCCGGTAAAACGCCAGCGTGTCAGATTGTGAGACCCGAGCGACCTCGGCCGCTTGTCGGCCCAACGCGTGCTCGCACACGTCGCCCTGCGATTGACGCTCCCCTCATCCCTCTGCCGCCGTCGCCAGCACCAGCCCGGTCCGGCACGCCTGCAGATAGCATTCCACGTCCAGCGTCTCATTGACCGTGTGAATCCCCTGCTGACCGCAGCCGAGCGTGACGGTCGGCAGGCCGTGCGCCGTCAGCCAGTTTGCATCGAGTCCGCCGTTGCTGATCCGCGTTTCCGCCGCCAGTCCCACGCGCTCAATCGCCGCCAGCGCTGCTGCCACGCACGGCTCCCCCTCCGGCAGCCGGAACGACTCGTACTTGTCGGACGCCGTCACGCGCGCCCTCCCACACTCCCCCGCGGCGTTCTTTACTCCCTTTGCCGCCCGCTCGAATGCCTTCACGAACTCCGCCACGATCCGCCTGCGGAACTGCGGATCATGGCTCCGCGCTTCAGCATGGAGCGTCACCTGGTTGGTGACTACGTTCGTCGCCTCGCCGCCGTGGACGTAGCCGATGTTGCTCGTCCCCAGCTTCCGCCCCTTGCAGACCAGCCCGTGCCAGCCGTTGTCCGCCAGGTCGGCAATCGCCTTGCCCGCGATGGTAATCGCGCTGATGCCGTCCTCCGGATGCGCCCCGGCATGGCTTGCCAGCCCGTCGATCTCGATGTCGAGATGGTCGGCCCCCGTTGCGCCGATCACAGCGACGGAGGGCAAACCGCCGTCCCAGTTGAAACACAACTTCGGCCGGCCGAGTTTCGGCACCGACACGTACCGCGCTCCGATCAGGCCCACCTCCTCCTGCACCGGAAAGAACAGCGTCAGCGGCGGATGCGGCAGCTTGTGCTTGAGGATCGTCGTCGCCGCGGTCAGAACGACCGCCGCGCCGCCGCGATTGTCGCCCCCCAGAGCCGTCGCCGGGTCACGGGACGCAATCACGTCCCCCTTTCGCACCGGCTGGCAACCGACGCACAGCGGAACAGTGTCGGTGTGCCCCATCAGCAGCCGTCGCGGACCGCGCGTCGTGCCCGGCAGTTTGACGATCAGGTTGCCGACCTCGCCCCCGAGCGGGCTGCGCTTATGGGCCGTATCAAACATGATAGCCGACTCGGGTACGCCCGATTCACGCAGCCGAGCCACGATGAAGTCGGAGATCTGCCGTTCGAGGCCGCTCTTGCCGGGGATGGCCATCATCTGCATGACGAGGTCGACGGCGTCGTGGTCGTGAATCAGGTCGAGGAGCGTGTCGGGCATGGGGGCGCGGTTCCGGGTTCACAGACTGTGGGACGCGCAGAATGACGAATCGTGCACTGATTCGTCCAGTCACCGTGCGCGCCCCGACAGCCGCGGATGAATATCCGCGGACGAGTGGCGCGCGGCTGCAACGCAGCCTCACCTCAGCCGCACCGGCTTGAACGACGAGTCTCCCGTGCGTTGCAGGTACCTCAGGCTCGCCCTGAATTCCGCCCGCGGGGCGCGCCGCAGGCAGCGGGCCCATTCCGGCTGTTCTTCGTCCCGATGCCAGGCGATATGCGCCATGGCGTAACCGAGCATCCCGCCGGACATATACTCCGGCCGCCGCAACCGCGTGTCGGGCCAGTATTCCAGCTTCCCCGTGGACTTCCGCGGGTTGTTCGCCAGGAACACGCCGAAACCGAAGTAGACTGCGGTCAGATCGGTGAGCAACTCGTTGTCGAACGCGTACCGGTCGTAGCGCCGCTCGCCGAGCAGTTTCTGGTGCGCCAGTTCGTGCGCCATGACGCCCACGAGATTGGACGGCTCCCACAGCCCGCCGCGCTCGATGCGCACCGTGCTCTGCATCCAGGGGTGTTCCTGATTCCACGTGCCGGCGGCAAACCCGACATTCTGCGCGATCGGCGTGGGAGTAGCGTCGTGAAATAACTCCAGGCTGACCGCCCCGGGTTTCACCAGCATGTACTCGCACACCCGGCGGAACATGGCCCGCGCGGCGTCATCGGAACCGTCCCACGGATCGGGAAAAAACTCGTCGGTCGGCAGCACAACTCTTCGTTCCAGCAGGATGTGCAGCCCGAACTGTTCCGCCAGCCAGCGCAATCGTTCCTCGACCCACTGCTTGGCGGTGGGATCACAGGGGCACGACGGCCGGAACCATCCCAGCAAGGGACACCTCGCAGACAGGTTGGACCGCCGACGCCAGGCAGCGATCCGGTGTCGTGGATTCTGCGCCCGGTGCAGGTCGTAGTCAATTCGGTAGGTACACGGGAAATCGTTCCCGTGTGCATGCTGGCTGCCGGTGCCGGAAGGGTGTACCTTCGGGTGCCTGCAGAGTTTGAACACTGAACAGGATCGATCCATGCACCCGCGTCATATTGAATTCGTCGCGCTGATGTCCTGCTGCGCTGCGCGCACATTATCTGCCGTTGAGCCGGACCCATCGCGATTCCAGTTCCGCGACGTCTTCTCCCTCGAATTCGCCGCCGATCCCCAGATCTCGCCCGACGGCGCACAGATCGTCTATGTCCGCAACTTCTTCGACATCATGACCGACCGGCAGAAGTCCAACCTGTGGATCGTCAACGCGGACGGCAGCGAACACCGGCCGCTCACGACCGGCAACCGGAACGACACCTCGCCGCGCTGGTCTCCCGACGGCGGACGGCTGCTGTATGCCTCGAACGAGGATGGCAAGACGCAGCTCTATTGCCGCTGGATGGACACCGGCGATACGGCCAGGCTGACGAACCTCACGAGCACGCCGGCCAGCCTGGAGTGGTCGCGCGACGGGCGGTGGATCGCGTTCACCATGCACGTGCCGGACAAGCCGCAGCCATTCGTGGAATTGCCCGAGAAACCGGAAGGGGCGGAGTGGGCACCGGAGTTCAAGGTCGTGCGGCAGACGTTGTATCGGCTGGACGGCCAGGGCTACCACAAAGAGGGTTTTCATCACTTGTTCGTGCTGCCGGCCGAAGGGGGGACGCCGCGGCAACTGACGTCGGGGGATTTCGATCACCAGTCGCGCCCCGCATGGTCGGCCGACGGCAGGTCGCTGGTCATCTCGTCCAATCGTGGTCCGGAATGGGAGTACCATCCGGAGGAATCGAACCTGTACTCGGTGAACGTCGAGACCGGCGAAACGATGCCGCTGACGGACCGCGTGGGGCCTGACCATTCGCCCGCCGTGTCCCCCGACGGAAAGCGGATTGCGTACATCGGCTACGACGACCGCAAGCAGGGCTACCAGGTGTTGCAGTTGTCGGTCATGAACGCCGACGGCACCGCGAAGCGGGTCATCTCGGAAGAGTTCGACCGCGACGTCGAAGCGCCGGTCTGGAGCAGCGACGGCAAGGGACTGTTCTTCCAGTACGACGATCACGGGACGACCAAAGTCGGCTACGTGACACTGGCGGGCGAAGTCTCGATGGTGGCCGAGCCGGTGGGGGGCGTCACGCTGGGCCGCCCGTACGCCAGCGGGTCATTCAGCGTTTCCGCAACAGGGGACGTGGCATTCACGTTCTCACGCCCCGATCGGCCTGCGGACGTGGCCGTTGCCAGGACCGGCCGAATCAACGTGACGCAACCACTGACTGACCTCAACGACGACCTGTTCGGACACAAGCAGCTTGGTTCCGTGGAAGAACTGCGGTTCCAGTCCGCGGCCGATCAGCGGGAGGTCCAGGCGTGGCTCGTCAAGCCGCCGGAGTTCGATGCCTCGCGAAAGTATCCACTGATCCTCGAAATTCATGGCGGGCCGTTCGCGAATTATGGTCCGCGGTTCTCGGCGGAGATCCAGCTCTATGCGTCGGCGGGATACGTGGTGCTGTACGTCAATCCGCGCGGCAGCACGAGCTATGGGGCAGAGTTCGGCAACCTGATCCATCATGCGTATCCGGGGGATGATTATCAGGACCTGATGTCGGCCGTCGACGCCGTGCTGGAGCGCGGGTTTGTCGACGCGGACCAACTGTACGTCACCGGGGGGAGCGGCGGCGGCATCCTCACGGCGTGGATCGTGGGGCACACGGATCGCTTCCGGGCGGCGGTCGCGGCAAAACCGGTCATCAACTGGTACAGTTTCACGCTGACGGCCGACGTCTACACGTTCTTCGACCAGTACTGGTTCCCGTGCCATCCGTGGGAAAATGCAGAACACTACCTCCAGCGCTCGCCGCTGACGTACGTCGGCAACGTGACGACGCCGACGATGCTGCTGACAGGGGAGGAGGACCATCGCACGCCGATTTCGGAGTCCGAGCAGTTTTATCAGGCGCTGAAACTGCGGAAGATCGACACGGCGCTGGTGCGGGTGCCGGGGGCGTCGCACAATATCGCGGCGCGGCCGAGCCATCTGCTGGCCAAGGCGGCGCATATTCTCAAGTGGTTTGAACTGCACAGCGGGGAGTAAGTCCGATGGGCATTGTCGTCTCGTACCGCGGGCGGATCGCCGAATTCGACCGGATCGAAGACTTCGAAGACCGCGTCCTCGACCTGGTCCTCGACCTCGGCGGGACGGCTCAGATCTGGCGCAGCAGCGCGGACCACGACCCCAGGCGGATGGTCCGCGGGATCCTCGCCCACATCGACCCCGGTCAGGAGACGACGAGCCTCTTGATCTCCCCCGAAGGCTGGCTCGTCAATCTCTTTAATATCGAGGACGCCGAGCGCGGCGTGCACAAGGAGCCGCCGTGGTGTTTCGTCAAAACGCAGTTCGGCCCGGTCGAGTCGCACGTGGCGCTGATCGAAATGCTCACGGTGCTCAAGGAGGAGTTCTTCCCCGACCTGGAAGTGCTCGACGAAGGGGGCTACTGGGAGACGCGCGACCTCGCCGAACTGACCAGGCGGCACTCGTTCCTCAAGGCCGCCATCGAAGGGATGGCCGAGGGCTTGCAGCAATACGGGCTGACGGCCGAGGCGGCCGAGGACCCGGAGATCCTCGTTGAGCGCCTCAAACGGATTGCCGCCAAGGTCCACGCCACACTGCGCCGTCCGTCGGAGCATCCGCCGGCCATCATGCGGGGGGACGACGACGAGAGCGCCTGGCCCCCCGACCCCGAGAAGGTCGAAGCCGAGTGGGAAGCGATCTTTCTCGAACAGCGCCGCAAGCAGGAGCGCCTGGCCCGCGCCATCGAGGAGCGCCAGCACGCCGGCGAGGACATCGACGAGGCGTTCGAGAACTCGCTGCGCGACATCGGAACGCACGTCCCCGGCGACGAGATGCTGCCTCTCGGCGGCGACGAGGAGGACGACGCGGACGAACAGGAACCGGAGTGGAAGGACGATCTGCTCGCCGCGCTGGATGACGGCGACGACGCCGAGGCGTGGAAACAGTCGGCCGCGGACGATGAGGCGGACTCCGGCGCCGGAGAGCGGGCCGAACCGTTCGCGGAATTCGAGCGCCGCACGCATCCGCTGGTGAGGCGCGCGATGGACCTGATGCTCCGTCTCCGCGAGATTGTGGACCGTGGCGAAGGGAATCGCCACAACCCGGCGGAGTTCGCGCTGTTTAACGGCGCCGGTGACGTGATGGGCGGGCTGTCGCAGGCGATGTGCGCGCGGGGGGACGATGACGAGGAAGAGAACGAGCCGGACGCGCTCGGGCTGCGGATCGTGCAGCTCAAACGCGCCCTGCGCGGGGCGGCCTTCGCGCGCGGGGCCGTGTTCCAGTTGCGGGACACGATCGCGCAGCCGGAGCGGAAGGAACTGCACGACACGCTTGTCCGCCTGCAGCAGGAGATGTTCGAGGAACTCGGGCGGCTGCGCGCGGCGCTGCGGCCGGGGACTTCGCCCGATTGAGGTCCGGCCCGGCGACCATTCGAATCCGCAATTGCATTCCGCCG
>CAZWGW010000142.1:0-12547 GCA_964633565.1 uncultured Planctomycetaceae bacterium | reverse complement strand
CTCCCCACCAGTCCCAGGCCGAGGCCGTAGGAGAGGAAGATCGACATCACGCCGCCCGAACTGGCGCCGAGCGCCTTGAGGATGCCGATGTCCCGCGTCTTCTCGACGACGATCATGTAGAAGATCGCCAGGATGCCGAACCCGGCCACCGCGATAATCAGGAATAAGAGTACGTTCAGAATTGCGGCTTCAACGTCGACGGCCTGGAGCAGCGGCCCCTGCTTCTGCTCCCAGGTGCGGACCTGAAACTCGCCGACCGGGAGGTTGGCCAGCAGCGACTGCACCACCTGCGGCGCGTCGTCGTAGTTCTTGAGCTTGAGCTGCAGCGTGGTGATCGAACCGCGCTTCCAGTCGTCTTCGGACTGCGGCGGAGCGATCAGCATGCGGCGGGCGTGCTGCAGTTCGGCGAGGTTGCAGAACACGAGCGTTGAGTCGTACTCGCTCATGCCGCTTTTGAACACGTCGACGACCGTGGCGGCAAACCGCGCGGCATCGGGATTTCCGACCGTGACCGTGGTGAACCGGACGTCTTCGCCCGGCTCCAGCATCATGGTGGTGACGGTGCGCGAATTGCCGGTCTGCGGGTCCTTGATGACGTGCGGGACGCTGATCAGTCCCAGTCCGACGTAGACGCGGGCGGGGAGCGGCGCGTTGAGGTCGACCTCCTCCGGCACTCCCGAACTCACAGGGCCGAAGATCTGGTCCGGTGTGACGGATATGCCGTCCGCCGGCGTTGCGGCATCCAGCGGGGTGGCCGCGCTGTCAATTCGAGCGTCTGCCGACAATTCGGGGGTCCGTGCGGCATCGGTGTCGGCCGCCATCCCGATGCGAAACCTCTCCCACTCCAGCCAGTCGCGGCGATGTTCGATCGCCTCGGGAGTCAGTTCCCAGTCGAGAGGAGCGTCGACGCTCCGCAGCGGCTGGCGGACGACGACGCCGTCCTCGCGGAGCGCCTGCCGGCTCATGAGATACTCGCGGATGGGACTGACGAGGTCCTTGCTCTGCGGCACGATGCCGACCAGCGTGATCGGCTGGGTGATCTGCTGGCCGTTCAGGTCGAAGCTCATCATGGCGTAGATTTCGACGACCGGCGTGATGGCCACGATCTGGTCGCCCGCCACCTGCTCGACGAGCCTCATCATCTGTTCGGGGTCCTCGAACCCGTCGGTGCTGACGCATTCGACCATCACGTCGGCGAGGACGCCGTGGAGGCGGTCCCGCATCTGCGTGCTGAAGCCGGCCATGACGGCGTTGACGACGATCATCGTGGCCACGCCCAGCGTCACACTGATGATGCTCGCCAGCGCGATAAACCGCGTCCGCAGATAACGGCCGGACAACAGCAGCTTGTACATACGGCATTCCGTGGGAGAGGGTATCGTGGAGCCGGCCCGTTTCCGTGCGGCGCAGATCGAGTCGCCCGCATTGCGCCGGCGGCTTGCATCCCATGCGCGGGCGGCACGGGGGGCGGAGTCTAGATCAGACGCAAAATTGCGTCGAGAGCGATGTGCGGGGGGGGGCGATCGCAACCGGAAGTCGTATTGACCGAACTGCCCGACTGTTGAGAATACCGCTCCCCTGGACCGGCAGGCGGGTGGAGGGGGCCGGATGGACCGCGGGTCGGGAGCGAGCAATGACAGGAATCAGGCAAGGGCGAACCGTCGCAGTCCGAGTATCCTGCGCCACAGCAATGGGGATTGCCTGTTGCGTGACTTCCGCTGCGCGTGGCGACGAACCGGTGACGCGCCCCTTGCAGCGGACGGTCCCCGGCGCCGCGCCGGCCGATGATCGATCACCGGCCGGCCGGTCCGTTCCCGGAACCCGCGCCACGGCGGCCGAAAACACGACGCCGCAGGCCCAGGAGCACCCGCTCAAGTCGGCGATCCGACTGGTCGAGTCGTCGCTGGAGTCGCTGGAGCCCGTCAAGGACTATGAGGCGACGCTCACGAAACGGGAACTGGTCGGTAACCAGACCGTCGAACATGCCATGCAGATCCGGTTCCGCGAAGAGCCGTTCAGCGTGTATCTCAAGTTCGTGGACGCCAACGCCGGCCGCGAAGTGATGTACGTGGAGGGGCAGTACCAGAACAAGATCCTGGCGCACGAGGGTCCGGGGAGTCTCAAGTCGCTGGTCGGCACCGTGGCGCTCTCGCCGGAGAGCGAGGAGGTCCGGTCCGAGAGCCGGCACTCGATCACCGACATCGGCCTGCGGAACATGCTCAAGATCATCTTGGATCGCTGGGAGGAGGAGTCGAAGTACGGCGAATGCGAGGTCCAGTATTACCCGCGGGCCAGGCTCGATGAGCGGGAATGTCTGGTGATCGAGTGTACGCATCCCCGGCCCAGGAAGCAGTTCAAGTTCCACATCTCGCGGCTGTTCATCGACAGGGAGACCAATCTCCCGGTCCGCTCGGAGAACTACGGCTTTCCGACGCAGCCGAACGCCAAGCCTCCCCTGCTGGAGGAATACACGTACAGCGGCCTGCGGACGAACGTGCAGCTCACCGATCGCGACTTCGACCGGAACAATCCGGAGTACAAGTTCTGAGTGCCTGGTGAGTGGTGAGTGATGAGTGGTGTGGGGAGTCCAGCACCCGGGGGGGCCGGCGGGCTGGAATGCGTCGACCCTGCTGTTTTCCCAATCGAGCGCTACGCCGGGTTGACCGGCTGCGATCCGTTGAGCGCCGAGGTGAGGCAGGCGTCGAGTATCTGCTGTGTCTGGAGTGCGATCTCTCCCCACACGTGGTCCGGCTTTCCGGACAGCGCCAGCGCCGAGAAGTTCCGGAACAGGTTTGTCTCCTGCGCGTTGCTGTGGCTGTTACTGTACTCCGCGACGGCCACACGCCGGGGATGAGACTCCATGTTGAACTGTGTCCCGTGGCTGGCAAACTGCGCCTGCTCAACGGTGAACGCGGACTCGTTGCCATAGACCGGCAGCACGAAATCCGGCACGGTCAGGTGGCCGCGTTCGCCGCTGACCTGCGCCCATTGCTGGTGGCGTGCCAGGAAGGAACAGTAGAACCCGGCGGAGACGCCGCCGTCAAAGAGCAGTTCGCCGGAAAACTCGGTCGGCACGGGTTGCGGGCTGTCCGCACGGCCGTGCCGCGACAACAGTCGGCCGATGGCCTGTCGGGGGAGTTGGGACTTCATCGTCCACAGCGCGAAGCGGATGTTGTACCAGCCGAGGTCTCCGAGACAGCCGGCCGGTTCGAGTTCGCTGCTCACCCGGATGTTGCCCTGGATGAATTCTTCGGGGGCACGGAAGCTGAACTGCGAACTGATGCGGCGGATGGGGCCGATGCTTTCGCCGTCGTCGAGGACGGCCCGCAGCGCGTCCAGCCGGCGGCTGTGCATGAACATGACGCCGTCCATGAACTGCACGTTGTTCCGGCGGCAGGCGTCAAGCATGTCCCGCAGATCCGATGCGTTGATGGCGCACGGTTTCTCGCACATCACGTGTTTCCCGGCGTCCGCGGCGCGGATGACCCATTCCTTGCGGAGTCCGGTGGGCAACGGGACATAAACGGCATCGACGTCGTCGCGCTGGAGCAGCATGGCGTAGTCGCGGCAGGCGTGCGGCTCTGCTGGAAACGGACAATCCGCGTGGCATTCGGCGATGAACCGGGCGGCCCGCTCGCGATCGCGGCTGGCGACGGCGGTGAGCGTCGCATTGCCCGCGTTCCGGATCGACCGCCAGTTCTTGCGGGCAATGTTGGCCGCTCCGAGGATGCCCCACCGGCACTGCTGCTGACTCATGGATGATCGTCTCCCTGACTGTGTGCGTCGTGAATCGTCGATACGCGTACGATAGGCATTTCGACTCCCGTTGTCGCCGTTCGCTGGTGTCTGCTACATTTCGCCCCCCGCCGGGACGTCGGAGACGCCCGTCGCGCGTCGGCCGGTCTGTCGGCCGGGTCCGGGGCCACAGTCAGGGACGACGTCATGGCTGCCTATCGCGAACATATTGCCGTCAGCGGGATGCTGGGACTGGGGACGGGGCTCGCGAGCACGTTCGTCCTCGGATTCACGCCCGTCCAGGGCATTCTGGTCGGGTGGCTGACGGCGATCGGGGGCATCCTGCCGGACCTGGATTCGGAGAGCGGCCGGCCGGTCCGGGAGATGTTCGGCCTGACGGCGGCCGTGGCGCCGCTGATTTTCATCGAGCGGATCCTGCACTGGGCGCATCTCCCCGGCGACAAGGAAACGGTGATGGCGCTGTTCCTGGCGATGTACCTGGCGATCAAGTACGGGCTGGCCTCGCTCGTCTCGACGTTCAGCGTGCACCGCGGGATGTTTCACAGCATTCCCGCGCTGTTGATCGCGGCCGAAATCGCCTATCTGGGTTACCCGCGTCACGAAGTGCGGATCAAGGCCCTGATGGCGGCCGGCGTGGCGATCGGTTTTTTTTCGCACCTGCTGCTGGACGAGATCTACAGCGTCGAATGGTCGGGAGTGCGGCTCAAATTGAAGAAGTCGGCCGGCAGTGCGATCAAGTTTTTCGGAGACGGACTGGCGGGAAACGCGGCGGCGTACACACTGCTGCTCGGGCTGTCGTTCCTGACGCTGCACGACGCGGGCATCATCGGGATGCCGGACGAGCCGGGGCGGCCGATGTTTCAGGCCACCACTTCAGGACCGGCCGGCGACGAACCGCCGGTGTTGATCGGCGAGTCGGCGCCGATGCCGGCCTTCGACGGTCCGGTGCTGCCAGCCGACACGGGCGTACCGCACGCACAGCGCCCGCCGGCGGGCGGGACGCTGCGCTAGGCTGGCGTGCCGGAGGCGTTCCGGCCACAATGCGGCGCGCGCACTCCGAAGGGCCCCCACGACGGTGAGCACCCGCGCGCCTGGGGGCGATCTGCCGGAGGCGTCGAATCTGAGATGGGCGCCTGCGTGGCGGCAGATCGACCCCAGCCACCCGCCACGATTCACGAGCGACACGGTTTCGACTATGCGAGGATGCGATGAAGATTGCTGGCGTGCAGATGGATGTCTCCCTGGGGGACATCGAGGCCAATGTCGCGAAGATGATCGCGCACCTGCAGGAGTCACACCGCGCCGGGGCGCAGCTCACGATTTTCCCGGAGTGTGCCGCGACCGGATACTGCTTCGAAAACCTCGACGAAGGCCGGCGGTATGCACAGCCGGTGCCGGGGCCGGTCACCGCGGCCCTGACCGCCACCTGCCGCGAACAGGACCAGTTTGCCGTCTTCGGCATGCTCGAGGCCGACGGTCCGCGCGTGTTCAATGCGGCCGTGCTGGTCGGTCCGGAGGGCGTGATCGGCAGCTACCGCAAGGTCCACCTGCCGTACCTGGGAATCGACATGCACACTGCGTACGGCGACCGGCCGTTTGCCGTGCACGAGGCCGGGGGCGTGCGGGTGGGGATGAATATCTGCTACGACTCGGCGTTCCCGGAAGCGGCCCGCTGCGTGGCGCTGCTGGGGGCGGACCTGATCGCGCTCCCCACGAACTGGCCTCCGGGAGGGGAATGCGTGGCGCGACACGCGATCCGCACACGCGCGATGGAGAACGCGGTGTATTACGCGGCGATCAACCGCGTGGGGACCGAGCGCGGATTCCGGTTCATCGGGCTGAGCAGCATCTGCGCCCCGAACGGCGACGTGCTGGCGGAGTCCACCGGCGCCGACGAACAGGTGCTCTATGCCGAGATCGACGCGGCCAGGTCGCGTCGCAAGCGGATCGTGAGGGTGGCCGACAAGCACGAGATCGACCGGTTCGCGGACCGGCGGCCGGAGATGTACGCGGCACTCGTGACGCCGCACGGTCTGCACACTCCGCGGCAAGATCACGCGCGCTGACCGCCTCACTCATGAACTCCGCCTCCGGCGCATGAAAAGACCCGGCGGGGGGCCGCCGGGTCTTGGCTCGAAGGCCGCCAACTACGGCGTGCCGGCTGCTTCGGCCGGGGCTGCTGTCTCGCCTTCGGGCTTCGTCTCGTCCGGCTTCGTCTCGGCCGGTTTGTCCGTCGCGCTCGCATCCGGCGCCGCGGCGCCGGGCGATGCTCCCTCGGGGGCCGGTTCTCCTTCCGGCCGCCCGCGACCAGCCGGGCCGCCTCCGCCCGGGGGGCCGCCCTCGGGCCCACCAGCGCCAGGCGGCGGCATGCCACCCGCTGGCCTGAATTCCGTCGCCTCCTCGGTCCTGACTGGCGGCGGTGGCTCCGGTGCGCCGTGAGTTGCCAGGTTCAGGACTGCGGGCGGTTCACCATCCTTCATGTCGCGATTATCGTACGTCAGGTCGATCCCATAGGTTCGGGGCGGCAGAATGCCGTCCCATGTCAACGTGATCTTCTTGTAGCTTCCTGATTCTGTTTCGACGCGTTTGGGCCAGCCGATCACGTGTTTGTCGATGTCCTTGACGTACAGGGGCTGTGCTGTGGAGCCTTCGTCCTTGGCGATTTCCGTTTCCAGTGCGCTGAGCGTCCACTCATAGCCTTTGCGGGCACGGCCCTCCACCGCCACCAGGCCCAGCAGCACGACGATGCCGCCCCAGACGACGATCCGCTCCACGGGGGAGCGGGACTTCTTCTTTGCCGATCTGCCCCCTTCGGTCGAGGCGTTGCCGGGACTGACGTTCGCGGGAGTGGACATGAGATGACTCCGGACTGGAGGAACTGGGACGGGAACCGGGTGATAAGTGCTGGCCGAATCGCCACGATGCGTTCACAGCATGCCCCAAACGGACCGGCAACGCAAGCATGTGGCGTGTCACTGCGGCGAAAAAAACGTGCTCCCGCCGATTCCCGGGCGGCGGACGGTTCACGGTTCCCCGGCGGGCATGTGTGTAATCCAGGCCCGCAGCAGTGCGACGGCCTCCGCGTCGACGAGGGTGCTCGCCAGCGGCGGCATCTGGCCGTGACCGCGACGCGCGACACGGTAGAGCAGCAGCGACCGGTCCGGATCGCCCGGCGCGACGATGCGCGCGTCGTCGATGCCGAATGTCGTGTGCACCGGGCGGGCGTCAATCACGCGGACCTCTTCCGGCTCGGCGTTGATCTCCAGGTTCATGGCCGCGTTCCCCCCGCCGGCTTCCACGTGGCAGATTGAACAGTTGGCGTGCAGATACGATCGTGCCCGAAGATCGAGGTCGGCCGTCGCGTCCGAAGGGTCGCATAACCGTTCCAGCGCCGCCGGCCGCTCCGGCAGTTCCTCCTTGAACATCCCGAGCCGCTCCAGCAACTCCAGTTGATTCATCCGGGTCCCGCCATAGTCGAATTCTTGGTTCATCTGGTGTTCAGTCAGCCCCAGTACAAAGTTCGCGGCGCGGGAATGGCACACCATGCATTCCGCGCGGCTGGGATAATGCCACACCTGGCGGCGGACGCCCCCGTCCGCGCCCGGATCGTGAATGGTGTATTCGACGTCGCGTCCTGCCTTGTCGACGAGTTCGGCGTCGGTCTGCACGTCGTTCCACCGATAGGTGTATCCGACCCATTCTCCCTGTTGGCGGGTCAACAGTCGTGTCTCGATCCACCGCCGCGATGCGCGTTTTCCTGCTTCGAGTTCCAGCGCGAAACTCTTGACGAGGACCGTCCCCTCCGGGAAATCCCATCCGCGTGTCCGCTTGAAGCCGATCTGTCCTTCTCCCGGGATCGCCAGCCAGCGTTCCTTGTGCGCGCCGTCGGACCAGAGCGGCGCATTGACGGAATATGGCAGCACGCCTGGACGGAACTGGTGCGTTTTGACCTCCGCAAACAACCCGGTCTCGCTGAGCCGCTGTGGAAATGCGCCTGGTTCCGTCTGCGGCGGCGTCGGTTCCAGGCGATACAGGCCGCTGCCGTGGTCGACGATCAGTAATTCACCGGCGTGGTCCTCCCCGAAGCCCGCGATCTGCAGCGTCGTGTCGGTCAATTCCTGGTGAAACGTCACCCGGGCGCCGTCGTGCCGCATGCCCCAGATCTTGCCGGTGGAATAGTCGCCGTAGAGGTAGGTCCCGTGCAGTTCGGGGAGCCCCGGACCCCAGTAGACGATCCCTCCGGTCAGGCTGCGGGCCTCGGAGTGATGATGTTCGGCCGTGGGGGAGGTGTGGGGTTGAGGATCGAGTTTCCGCTCCAGGTAGAACGGGTGGCTCCCCTCGTAGACGCTCCAGCCGAAATTGTCGCCGCGACGAACGAGATAGACCTGCTCCCACAGGTCCTGGCCGTTCTGGGCAATCCAGACCTGGTTCAGCTTGTGGTCGTAGTCGATCCGCCAGGGATTGCGGAACCCGGAGGCCCAGATCTCGGGGCGTGCACCGGGGACGTTGACGTAGGGGTTGTCCGCGGGAACCGAGTACGGCCGGTCAGCGTCGGGATGGTCGACATCGATCCGGAGCAATACGGCGAGGAGGTCATTGAGCCCCTGCCCCGTGACCAGCGTGTCGCTGTCGCTGGTGCCGTCGCCGGTCGGGCAGTACAGGAAACCATCGGGGCCGAACACGAGGTCGCCGCCGTTATGCCCGTTGGAGTCCCATTCGAGGATCACGAGCTCACTGCCGGGAACGATGTTGTGCGGCGCCTGGCGGTCGACGGTGAACCGGGAGATGCGGTTCTGCTTGTGTTCGGCCTCGGACGGGCCGTTGTTTATGACGAACAGGTAGCCGTTCAGTTCATACCGCGGATGGAATGTGAAGCCATAGATCAGGCGGTCAAGCTCCAGCAAGACCTGCTTTGACGTGACGTGTTCGTCATCGTCAAACGTGTAGATCTTGCTCGGCCCGCTCCCCTTGCCGCTGTGAGCGACGAGCACCATCCGGTTCGTGCCCGGTTCGGCCCGGAGGTAGATCGGCTTATCGAGTTCGCGCTGTGGAACCGCGCGTGTGACTCGATCCGGCGGCGGCGGCTCGGGCGCGCCGACGACGCGCGACCCGGTCCAGAGGAGGCGTTTCAGCGTCCCGTCGGCCTCACGGGTGAAACCATCGGCCAAAGCCGCGGCGTGGGTGAACAGCGCCGCACCGATCAGAGTGAGGATGCCCGGTGAACGGGCCGGCAGACGGTCAATGCGCAGCATGGTAATGACGATCGCCTCTTGATCGGGACGGGCTGCAGGTGCGCGGCAGCCGATGAGGCTGGCCGGCACGCGCTCCCGATAATACCACCACAGCCCTCGAAGCGTGAGCAATCCGGTCAGGGTGCGACGACGGGTTGAGCAGACTCCGGCTCAACCGTCTGCGTGCGGTCGATGACCATTCGCGCCCGGAGGCCGTCGCGCAGGATGTTGTCGCGATTGGGGACTTCCGCCACGACGCGGACGAGGCCGGTGACGGGCTGCACGACGGCGTCGACGAGGATCAGCCGGCCCTGGAACCTTTCGTCGTTCACGCCGAACCGCTCCAGTTCGGGGACGTCGAGCTGCACGTGGACGCAGGCCCCTTTCGTGACGTCCCACAACTCGCCGAGCGGACCATAGCCTTCCACGTGCACCCGGTCCGTATTGACCAGTTCCGCGACTGGCTCGCCGTTCGTAACGGACTCCCCCTTCCGTTTGAGGACGCGCGTCACCGTGCCGCCGAAGGGTGCGGCGACGTGGTAGCCATTGAGTTCGGCTTCCGCCTGCGCGGCATCGAGTCCCGCCAGCTTCAATTCGAAGGCTGATTGTTCAATCGACAGCACGCCACGTTCATATTCCAGCTTGCGCTGTCGCAGTTGAAACGTGCTGATGGCGTTCTGCTTCTCCAGATCGAGGCCGGCGTCGAGGTTGGCCTTGGCCGTGTCGGCCACCTTCCGGCTGTAGCGGACGTTGATGTCGTTCTCCGCCCGAGTGCGGGCCAGTTCCAGGCGGGTGCGGGCGGCGTCGTCGCGGAGGCGGAGCAGCAGGTGATCGGCGGGGACGACGTCGCCCTCCTGGACGGAGACCTCGGCGACGACGCCGTCGCGTTCGGCGGCGAGGAGCGCGCGGTCGACGACCTTGATCTGGCACTTGTCGATGACGATCGAGCCGTCTGCGCGCGGCTGAGGAGCACGCTCAGAAGCGGGGCCGGCGGCACGACTGGCCCCCTGAGTTGCACTGCAGAGCGCCACGGCGAACAGCACTGGAATTCGTCGCTGCATGGAGCACCTTGTTCGCACTCGAAATGGCGCCTGAGCGTCACGTACCGCCGAGGGATCGGCGCCGCCGTCACCCCATCCCCTTATCATGCAGGCCCCGTTGACCGCTGACAACCGCGGTCGGACAAAAACCTGTTCTCGAAGCCGGAAGATACGATCGTACGCAGCGTGACGTTCCCAACGGGTCTTCACAGACTACCGACTTCATACCGAGTGAACGTCAGCAGGCCAGCGACTGTCGTGCCGCCATTGTCGTCGAAGGTATCAAAGCCACGTCCGCCGTCGGCCTTCAGGTCCGCGTCGAATGTGCCATCATCTTCCTCATGGAGGTCGTCCCCCTGGCCCATCAGGATGACCACATTCGCGAAGTAGGAATTGCCGCCGTAGAAGGCGTCGTGATGTACTTCGTCGTCGCCGACCCCGGCCTCGATTCGCAGCGTGCTGAGGAAAGCGGCGCCGGCACCGAAGCTGACGTCGTCGCCACTACCCAATTCGATCGTGACCGGCTGGTAGAATGCCACAAGATCATAACCAACCTCATCGTCGCCGATATTCATGTCCACGACGACTCTCGCGTCAATGTTGCCCTCGAAGAAGAGATTGTCGTCCCCGGCGCCGCCCTGGTACGTGAACTTGCCGCCGATGTCGAGGTTGCCAACGTGCAGTTCGTCGTCTCCGCCATCCCCCTTGAAGACGACGTTGCTGACGCCCGTGAACGTGAAATCGCCGATG
The DNA here is from genome assembly GCA_964633565.1 of uncultured Planctomycetaceae bacterium. GTDB lineage: Bacteria > Planctomycetota > Planctomycetia > Planctomycetales > Planctomycetaceae > CAZWGW01. The sequence continues at coordinate 1,770 of CAZWGW010000142.1, read as the reverse complement.
AAGTCCTGATCGACGTCGACCTCGACGACGCCGGGAGCGGTCGTCTCAATCGCAATATCGTCGCCGTCGCCGTCGCTGACGATCGACAGCGTAGCGCCTTTCTGCTTCAGGGTCACGGTGAGGAGTCGCCGGTCTTCCAGTCGCTCAAACGCACATGGTGTAGTCATCGGACAGTTCCTTGAACTTGAGGGGACGGAGCACGTTCCGCAAGACTATTAGAATCGCCAGAATCCCCAAAACCCTATTCCTAGCATTCGAAATTCTGCCGCGACCTTGGCCGGAATACAAGCGAAGTGGGGCGAAGCGGGCCGCTTGAGGGCGCTGCGGGCTCAAATCAGACACCCCGGCAAAGTCTTCTTCGATCGGGTCTTGTGCGCGGTGGGGACACGCGCGTCTAATTGGGATAGCCAATCATCGGTCGGCCACACGGGATGCCGCCGCTACGACTACCAGAGTTGCCGATCCTCACATGAGTGACTTCCTCCACCGGGTCCCTCGACACGCCGACGAGAATCGTCAGCGCAAGGCGGATTACATCTGGAACGCCCTGCAGGCGCTGCGCAACGACCAGTGGCTCCCCCTCGCGGAGATCGAGCGGCGGCAGGTCGCGGCCGCGCGTGCGCTGGTCGCGCATGGCTTGCGGCATGTGCCGTACTACCGCGAGACGTTCCGCGCGGCCGGCGTCGATCCGCGGCAGATTGATTCACTGGAGGCGTTTCGCAGTCTGCCGATCGTCGACCGGAGCACGGTCCGCACCCGTGCGGCCGAGTTCCACGCCGAGGCATTGCCGGCCGGCATGATGGAAACGGGCGTTGCGTCGACGTCGGGGACGACCGGCGTGGCGATCAAGGTGCAGCAGACTAACGTCGTCAACCTCGCCTGGTGCACATTCGCGCTGCGTGATCACGAGTGGTGCGGCATCGACCCGCGCGGGTCGCTGGCGGCGATCCGCAACCGGAGCGTACGGAGTGCCCATGACGGAGACCCGTCCCGCGGGAAATCCGCGGCGACCTGGGGCCGTCCGTTCAGCGACGTGATCGAGACCGGCCCGTCGCATTCGCTGGGGATCGATGCCGACTTCGCCCGCCAGCGAGCCTGGCTGGAGGCCATCAATCCCGACTATTTCCTGAGCACCGCTTCCAATCTGGAGACCCTTGCCGCGGCACTCGATTCGCCGCCGCGTCTGCCGGCGCTGCGCGCGATCCAGTCCTTCGGCGAGACGCTGACGGAGGAGATGCGACAGCGCGCGGAGACCGTCTTCGGCGTGCCGGTGTGGGACATGTACACCTGCCAGGAGGCCGGCTACCTCGCCTCACAGTGCCCGACGCGCAGGGGGTATCACGTGCACGCGGAGAACGTGATCGTGGAGGTCGTCGACGCGGAAGGACGCCCGTGTGCACCCGGACAATTCGGGCAGGTCCTGATCACGACGCTGCTCAACTACGCGAACCCGCTGATCCGCTATTCCATCGGCGATGAGGCCGTGGCCGGCGCGCCCTGCGGGTGCGGTCGCGGTTTGCCGGCGCTGGTGCGCGTGCTCGGCAAGGAACGGCCGCTCTTCCGGCTGCCGGCCGGCGGCGTCAAGAATACCAGCACGCTTGCCTCGTCGATTTCAAAGATCGCCGGCGTCCAGCAGTTTCAGTTTGAGCAGCACGCACCGGACGACGTGCTGTTGCGAATCGTGCCGAGCACCCGTTGGGGCCAGAACAGTGTGGCTGAAGTGGCCGCCGCGGTGGGGAAGTTTTTCGAGTTGCGCGTGCGGCTGAATAT